>CAZEQV010000057.1:0-14254 GCA_964514435.1 uncultured Verrucomicrobiota bacterium | reverse complement strand
CCGGTACGCTCCTTGTTCCGTCCATTGCGTACCGGGCCGGAAAATCAAAATGGAAGAATGGCAACGTCCCCGTTACCGGCGCGTGACCATGTTGGCTGACTTGACGGATCGCACCGACAAAGTGGTTCGCCGTCTCCGCCCGATCATCGAGAAATTTAACAGCGAAGTGTTCGTGTATCCGGTCACGGACGACCGCTGCGAGCCCGCGGGCGACCTGACCGGCTTTCAGGCGATTCTCGACAAGCTCGACGGCGGCGCCCAACTGCTGACCTTCCCGGATGCCACGGCGCGCATGGCCAATCTGATCGGACATCTCAAGAACAGCCAGGTTGATCTCCTGGCGATGACCCCCGAGATGCGCGTGCGATTCACCAATCCGCTCGTCAGCGACGTGTTGGCGCGCGCGACCCGCGAAGCCGGGTGCTCCGTGTTGATCGCCCGATGAACGACAGCGGCGCTCAGATGTCGCTGACGGCCAGTTCCCGGCGTCTGTAACAGCCAACCAGATGATCGTTCACCATGCCGGCCGCCTGCATATAGGCGTAGCAGATGGTGGAACCAACAAATTTGAACCCACGGCTCTTCAGGTCCTTGCTCATCGCATCGGATTCAGCCGTGCGGGCCGGCAAGTCGGAGAGTTTGTGAAACCGGTTGATGCGCGGTTGGCCGCCGACGAACTGCCAGATGTATTGGTCGAACGAGCCAGTTTGCTCGATCAGTTTCAGGAACGCACGGGCGTTGGTGATGGAGGATTCGATCTTGAGGCGGTTGCGGATGATGCCGGCATCGTGGAGGAGACGTTGGACGTCGCGCGCGTTGAAACAGGCCACCTTGCCGGGATCGAAGCCGGCAAAGGCGCGCCGGTAATTGTCGCGCTTGAGCAGGACGGTCTGCCAACTCAAACCGGCTTGCGCGCCGTCGAGCACGATGAACTCAAAATGTTTGCGGTCATCGTGCAACGGCACACCCCATTCGTTGTCGTGATACGCCATCATGACAGGATGTCCGAGGCACCAATCACAGCGGGTCTTGTTGTCTGATTTCATGGCAGGATGAATTTGATTTTGTAGAAGCGTTTGTCTTCGAGAGTGACGGTCGGATCGGTGTCGGTCAATCCGTTTCTGCCTCCGGCAAATGGGACGGGGGAACGCTGAATTGTGAAATGGGTGGTTCGGGATCTATGTCGCCGAACGTGAGCGGATTGATGTCAGCAGCGCGTTGAGGACGTGGCGGTGAGCGGCGGGGATCGTCAGTTGCCGGACTTTCTCCATCGTGAACCACTCGCCTTTCAGATTCGCCGAGGCCGGGACGCGGAATACGCGGAGCGTGATGCGTTGGTTGGTGATGGTGTGACGGTGGACGAGTATCGGCGGACGTTTTGCCGTCCGATTGCCCGGGAGGGCTGGCAGTTCCCACATGCCGGCGAGTTGGCCGGTGTGTGGACGTTGCCGGAGCAGGATTTTGCCGGCGCGGCGGACGTAGGCGGCATTGTGAATCGCGCGACGGTAGGTCGGGCGCGGGCCACGATTGGGAAGTTGGCCGGCAAGGTTCTGGGCGCGAGCCAAGCAGATGTTTCGCAAGGAACATGATTCGCAGTGCGGCTGACCGGGAAGGCAGACGAGGGCGCCGAGTTCCATCATGGCTTGATTGAAATCGGCGGCGCGCTTCAAGGGCAGAAGTTCGCCGGCAAGGACGGAAAGTTTTTTGAGGGTACCGGGCTTCTTGACGTTGTCGGCGATGGCGAAGACGCGGGCCAGGACGCGGGCGACGTTGCCGTCCACGACTGGCACGGGTTCGTTGAACGCGATGCTGGCAACGGCGGCGGCAGTGTACGGGCCAATGCCGGGCAGGGCGCGTAGCTCGGCAGCGGTGACGGGTAGCTGGCCGGCATGGTGGCGAACGAGGTGTCGGGCGGCCCGGTGCAGGTTGCGGGCCCGAGTGTAGTAGCCGAGTCCCTCCCACAGTTTGTGGACGCGTGAAAACGGGGCGCGTGCAAGGGTGGTGACATCGGGAAACGCGCGGAGCCAGCGTTGGTAGTAGTCGCAGACGGTTTCCACGCGGGTTTGTTGGAGCATGATTTCGCTGATCCAGATCCGGTAGGGATCGCGGGTGTGTCGCCAGGGGAGGTCGCGTTTGTGGCGCCGGTACCAGCGGAGCAGGTCGCGGCGGAAGGCGCAGAGGGTTTTGGCGTTGACCTTGCCGGCGGCGGTGTGAAAGTGTTTCGGCATATATGGGCGAGCGGACATCCTATACGTTGAAGTTGGC
Organism: uncultured Verrucomicrobiota bacterium; assembly: GCA_964514435.1. GTDB lineage: Bacteria > Verrucomicrobiota > Verrucomicrobiia > Palsa-1439 > Palsa-1439 > CAZEQV01. The sequence goes on along the minus strand of CAZEQV010000057.1, from coordinate 11,989 downwards.
GGCTGACAAGATTGTGGCGTTGCGTGAGGGGTTGCAGGAACGCGGGTATGAATTTCGGGATGTGCCATACGCCCACTTCGGAGCATCGTCGGAGTCGGAGAAGGTCAACATCACAGCCTACGAAAGCGGCAAGGTGGTGATCCAAGGGAAGGGGACGACGGATTTCGTGCAGTTTTTCCTCGAGCCCTGTGTCATCGGAGAAGCGCGATTGGGGTACGAGCATGTTTTGGATCCGACGATGCTGGAGGCGCGGATTGGAGTGGATGAGTCCGGCAAGGGGGATTTTTTTGGGCCGTTGGTGGTGGCCGGTGTGTATGTGAACGAAGCCGGCGCGCGCCATTTGATGGAGATTGGGGTGCGCGACAGCAAAACGATTACCAGTGACAAGCGAATTGGAGAGTTCGCCGATCAGATCCGGGAAGCTCAAGGTTGTATGGTGAATGTCGTGCCCATCGGCGTGGAATCGTACAACCGTTTGCAGTCGAAGATGGGCAATGTGAACAATCTGTTGGGATGGGGCCATGCGCGGGTGATTGAAAATCTGCTGGAAAAGGTGGATTGTTCCAAGGCGATCTCCGATCAGTTTGGCAACGCGGGCATCATCAAACGGGCGTTGATGGAACGGGGGCGGAAGATCGAGCTGGTGCAGCGGCACAAGGCGGAGAGCGATTTGGCGGTGGCGGCGGCCTCGATCATCGCGCGGGATGAGTTCGTTAAACGATTGCGGGCGTTGGGCAAGGAATATGGCGTCATGCTCCCGAAAGGCGCGTCAACGGCGGTTGAGGAAGCGGCGGTGGAATTGGTCAAGAAACACGGGCGTGAAGCATTGGCGAAAGTGGCGAAAATGCATTTCCGAACTTCAAAGAAAGTGTTGGAGGCGGCCGGAACATGAGAAACGCGATCATTGTTCTAATCGTGCTGGTAATCGGATACATCGGCGTCCAAGCGGTGACGATGATCCGCAACAACATCGAACTGTCCGAACGGGTCGAGTACCGGCTGGATTTCGTGGACGAACAGTCAGTCGAACAGGTGAAGAGAGACATCGTCGAGGATGCCCGCCAGCGCGGGATTGAGATCTTGACCAGCGACATTACAATTTTGTACGAGGATACGCAACAACTCACTGTTCCGCAGAAAATGGTCACGGAAAAGGTGGCAACGTTTCAGAACAAACGGATCGTGATTGCTGTCAAATACAAACCGAAGGTGGCCGGATTCATTGTGCCCCAGGAGATCGTGCGGTCGAAAATCAAACAAGTCGCCGCCACGAGCTTGAGTCCGTCGCAACGAGTCCCGAGCCTGCCGGGTCTGGATGATTAATAGAGGAGATCGAGCATCATGCCATTGTACGAATTCGAATGTGGGAATTGCGGCAAGAGTTTTGAATTATTGGTTCGGTCGTCGAATTGGGAAGGTTCCAAGTGCCCCCATTGCGCTTCAACCAAGCTCAGCAAGAAGCTGTCGGTTTTTGCTTCGCACTCGACGGGGACGGTTAGTGCCTCAGCCGCACCGGCGCGATGTGGAATGCCCAAACGGGGCGGACACGGTGGCGGCTGCGGGTGCTGTTAGATAGGGCCGGCAAGTTTTCACTGTTGCAAGTGGTTGTAATACAAAACCTTGGCCGATGGTTGTGTATTCTTATCTGCGGCCGAGAAACCTCTTGTAGGTCAAGCGGTTTTACAGTCTGTAAGTCAAGGACTTAGTGCCCCTAATTTTTTCTTGAGTTTTGTCACGTTTTCGCTACGATTTTCGCCATTGGTGAGGGGCTGATATTCGATGGCCTCCTCAAGGTAGTAGCAGCGATCGAAAACAGCGGGTTAACTCAATCATTCCAGACGGGGTAGGATTGTCATTAACAAACGACATTCAGGCTTATAGCCTGTATCATGCGCGTCGGTTCGTAATTGCGATTCTAGCGGTGCTGTTTTTGCCAGTTCTTGGATCGTTTGCGACAGACCGAACATGGCAGCCTACTTCCGGCAGCAACGATTGGGGAAACTCAAGCAACTGGAGTCCCAGCGGCACGATTGGCTGGAGCGATTGGGGATTTATTACCGTTGCGACGTCATCTGGCACGACGAACATCATCTACAGAACGGGAGACTGGGGAGCGAACGGCTTCGAAATCAGTTCGACTGGTGGAAACAACAAATTTCTCCTAAACAGCGGCCATTTCGAAGCGAATTACATCAACATCAATTCCGGTGGAATCGTTCAGGTTGACAATGGAGCATCTCTGACTTGGTGGCAAGGTGGAGCGCTGAACAGCGGCGGAACGCTGATACTAAACAATTCATCGTTCAACTATGGTGGACAGGCAAATGGCAATTTCGACTTTGCCGGCACCTTCATCGCCAATACAGGCACCTTCAATGGTCTGGCCCATAGCGGACACGACGGGGTGCAGATTCTGAGCGGTGGAAAACTGATCGCCAATTCGGGGTCGTTTGTCCTTCACACTGGCAACAACACAAGCATCAATGGGCTTACCATTGCCAGTGGCGGTGTTCTGCAGGTTAACGAAGGCGCCACCTTTGTCTTGAATCGCTACGACAGCGGAGGTTGGTCGGTGAACACACCCGACAACTTTGGCAGCATCGTCCTTAATGGCGGAACATTTACCTTTTCCAAAGACAGCTCCGGTTCGCTCAACATTGATGCGGCGCTTCGCATGTATAACGACGGCACGATCAGCGGCTACGGCACACTCCTCGGTTCGTTCAAACAAACCGCCAACTCCCGAGTGATTGCCAGCAACGGGGTTCTCAACATCTTTGGAACGGCAGGCAACCAAGCAACCTTTACTCCCAATGCAGGCTCAGAGTTCGGCGTATTCCGCGCCATCAACGGCGGCACTTTGAAGATTATCGGCAACGTCTCCAGCGGCATGGGCGGTTCCTGGAATGTGGATGCGGGGGGCATTCTGGAAATCAACACCAACATCTCCGTTGACCTCGGCTCCGCCTACATCCCCGGCTCGCAACTAAACGGAACCATCCGCGTGTTCTCCGGCGCCAACTTCACCCTTGCCGCAGCCGGGGCGAGCGGGCCGACGCTCCATCAGCAGGGAACCTTCAACTTCGACGGCGGCAGCATCTTCATCCCCAATGCCGGCGGTGCCGGCTTCTTCACCAACCAAGCCTTGTTTGTCGTCAGCAGTTCCCTCGGCGGCACGTTCCAGTCCGGCTTCGGCACCGCTGGCAGCGGACGCAACTTCACCTTCGTCAACACCGGGTTCATCACCAACAACATTTCCTCGGCTACCTTGAACCTTCGCACCGGCTCGGCCGGCATGTCGAACTCCGGCACCATTTTCGTCGGCAACGGCGCGTCCATCAACCTGTCCGGCGTTGGTTCCACCTCCACGGCGCTCACCAATGCCGGGACGCTGGTGCTCGACGGCGGACGGTTCATGCTGCGCGAACAACCCGTCGCCGGCGGCGCCGATTCCGACGCCATTGGACGCAGCATCCGCAACGTTGGCACGATAACCGGACAAGGAACCATAGGCGGATCGTTGGCCAACTTTGGCGTTGTCAGTTCCGTTGGTGGCACGCTTACGTTCAACGGCTCCGGTCAGTTCTTGCAGGCTGGTGCGCTCACCATCGCCACAGGCACTGACCTTGTTTTCACCAACAGCGCCGCATCCTCACTGGCCGTCGTCACCAATGCCGGCAGTATCAACATGACCGGCGGACGTCTCTGGTCCGGCATCCTCACCAACACCGGCATGATCTCCGGCCGCGGCACCGTGGAAAGTCTCACCGTCAACGCCGGCACGGTGGCTGCCATCGGCACCAACCTTCTCTCAGCCGGCACGCTCACCGTGCGATTCGACAACATCACCAACGCCGCCGTTGCCACAGTGGCCGCCATCGGCACCAACGCCAACCTCAACCTGCTGATCCCCTCCGGCAACACACTGGTCAACTACGGCACCGTCCAACTTTCCGCCGGCAACATCTTCATCAACGACGCGCCCGGCACCATCAGCAACTACTTCGTCATTGCCGGCGTCGGCGACATCAGCACCTTGCCGGTCGTGCAAGTCGGCGCGAATGCTTCGCTCATCTCCAAGACACCGGCCGACGGCATCACGGCATTGATCGCCACCGTCAGCCCCACCAACTCCGCCTTGCTCGGCGCGGAAACAGGCACCGAACTGCGGTTGACCGTCAGCGGCACCGGTGCCCTGGTCAACCAGGGACGCATCTTCCTCGCCGGCGGTTCGCTGACGGTCAATGGCTCGTCGGGCGTCATCTCCAACGATGCCGGCGGGCGCATCTTCGGCTACGGCACCAACACCACGCCGATTGCCAATTCCACCGCGACCTCGACCATCATCGCCAGCAACGGCGTGCTGCAACTGGGAATCTTGAGCAACTACAACGCCGGCATCTTCTCGAACTTCAACGCTTCCTCGACGCTGCGGCTCACCAATTCGATCCTTCTCAACGCCTCGACCGGGCAGATTTGGCTCAGTGGCGGCGGACTTGTTCTCAGCGGCAGCACCATCACCAACCAGGGACTCATCACCGGTCCCGGCGACATTTCCTCCGCGCTGTACAACGACACAACCGGTCTGGTCGTGGCCACTAATGGCACCTTCAACATCGCCACCAACGCCAACGAATTCGTCTTCAACACCGGCACGTTCCGAATCGTCAGCGGCGGCATCCTCAACATCGTCCCATCCGGTTGGGACAATGCCGGGCTGGTCACGAATGCCACTGGCGGCACCCTTTCCGGTGGCGTTGTCACCAACACCGGTCACATCGTCAATGCCGGGGCAATCACCGCGCCCATGTACAACACCGGCAACGTCACCAATCTCGGCGGCACCTTCTCCGGGGCGATCACCAACGCCACCGGCGGCGTCATCGTCAGTGACAGCGGCACATTCAGCGGTTCGACCTTCGCCAACCTCGGCGGCACGGTCATGGCCACCAACAACGACGTGAAAATCACCAGCGCCATCGTTCTCAATTCCGGCACCCTGGTCAGTTCGGCCTCGGCGCGGCTGATCCTTACCAACGCCTCGACCATGCTCGTCAATCAGGGAACCATCCAGATCAGCGGCGGCGCCAACGACGGCGATCCAGCGGCCATCATGATCCGTCGCAACAGCGGCGGCTCCGGTCACTTCACCAACGCCGCCACGGGCGTCATCATCGGCACCGGGTTCTTCAATACCGCCGATTTCATCGCGTTCAGCCACAACTATTCCATCCACAACTTCGGCACGATCATCGCCACCAACGGCACCATGATCCTCCAGCCCGGTGACTCGTTCACCGACGGCGGATTCTTCAACCGCGCCGGCGGCACCGTCACCGTGGCGACGGCCAGTTCGACATTCGGCGTGCAACGCACCGACAACGCCTGGAACAGCAGCGGTCCCATTCAAAACGCCGGAGTCATTCAGATCAACGGCGGCTCCCTGACGTTGTACGGCAACAGTCTTGCCGTGCAAAACACCCGCTACGTTAGCAACATCGTGGGCGGCGTCATCAGCGGCCACGGCACCATCATGGCCAGCCTCAGCAACCTCGGCACGCTCTTGGCCACCAACGGCACACTGTTCCTCAACAACGGCGCCGCCACGCTTCAGAACGGCACCATTCGCATCGCCAACGGCGCGACCTTCACCGTGCTTGGCTCGGCCGGCAGCTTCCAAAACAACGGTGCCATGTTCTTGGACGGCGGCACATTCGTCGGCACCAACTTTGCCGGGTTCCATAACACGGGCGCCATCACCGGCTTCGGCACACTGAACTCCGGCCGCCTCAACGGCACCGGCGGCGCCAATCAGGAAATCATCAACCTCGGCTCGATCATCGCCACCAACGGCGCACTCCTGCTCAACCCCGGCGACGCGTTTGCCTCCGGCGGCTTCAGCAACGCCGCGAGCGCCACCGTCACCGTCGCCAGCGGCGCCACACTGGCCATCAACCGCACCGCCAACGCCTGGAACAACCTCGGTGTGGCCGGCAACACCAACCCGCAGAACCTCGGCGTGATCACCCTCGCGGGCGGAACGATCGCCCTGTACTCCGACGGCTCCGCCGACGCTGCCCGTTTTGTGGACAACCGCAGCACCATCACCGGCTTCGGCACCATTTCCGGCAGCATCACCAACACCGGCCTCATCATCGCCGACGGCGGCACGCTCACCCTCGGCGGCACCGGCCGGTTCCGCCAGGCCGGCACCTTGCAAGTCAACGCGGCTTCCACAATGGTGGTCAGCAATGGCGCAATCGGACTGGTTCCCATCGAGAACGTTGGCACGATTGCGATGAACGGCGGCACCCTCCAGTCCGGCAACGTCACGAATTCCAACGTCATCTTTGGCCACGGCACCATCACCGCGCTCGTGTTCAACAACGGCAGCGTGTTGGCCAGCAACGGCACGCTCTGGACGCAACTTGGCAGTTTCACCAACGCCAACATTCTCGGCACCCTCAGCACCAACGCCGTGCTCGACATTCAGGTTCCCGGTGGTCTGGCGCAGCCCCTGATCAATACCGCCACGATCACCATGCAGGGCGGATCGTTGATCTTTGGCGGTTCCACCTCCGGCTCCATCTCCAACCGTCCCGGCGGCGTGATCACCGGCGTCGGCAACGTCGTGCCCACGGTCGTCAACAACGGCACCATCGTCGCCGCCAACCCGATCAGCGGACTGAGCGTGTTCTCCGTGTCATTGAGCGAATTCAACGACGGCACCATCGGTGCCAGCAACAACGCCACCCTCAATGTGGTCATCAGCGGCGGCGCGGGTACCACTTTTGCCAACAACGGCTCGATCTCGATGATTGGCGGCACGCTCATCATCTCCAACGGCGCGCCCGGCACGATCACCAACAATTTCATGGTCAGCGGCGTCGGCACCATCACGCCGGCGATTCACAACCTCGGCACCGTTGCGGCCACCGTCAACAGCGGGGTGTTGGATGTCCGGCTGCTGGGCGGCACCAACACCGCCGCCGGTCGGTTGCTGGCCGGACAAGGCGCGACCCTGCAATTTCAAGGGCCGGTTGCGAACCTCGGCACCATCGCCCCGAACGGACTCAATGGCGGCACCGTCCAGATGGGCATCAGTTCCGGCATCATCACCAACCGCGGCACCGGCGTCATCACCGCCAACGCTTCGGCTTCCAGCACGCTGGCGTTCAACAACCTGGTCGCCAACGTGGACGGCGGCACGATCATCGCCACCAACGGCATCCTCGCCTTCAACGCCGTCGGCGGGCTTTACAACAGCAACGCGACCATCCGCATTGACAACACCGGCACGCTGCAATCCAATTCCTCGAACGCCTGGGCCAATGCCGGCACGATCATGATGCTCGGCGGCACGCTGCGCACCGGCGGATTCACCAACACACTCGACGGCGAGCCGTTCACCAATCGCATCACCGGAACCATTGCTGGCTACGGCACCATCATTGGCGGCGGCGCCTACGGCGGCAGCGGCGTCGGGTACGAAAAAGCCATCGTCAACATCGGCACGATCATCGCCACCAACCCCTTGAGCGGCGCGGCGACCACCCTTTACATCAACACGGCTGGCGCGACCGTCGGCGACGGCATTCGCAACATCGGCACGATCATAGTCTCCTCCAACCATGTGCTCAGCCTCAATCGCTCCGGTTCGTTGCCCATTGTCAATGCCGGTTTGATTGCCATGCGTGATGGCATCCTCACCAACCATACCGGCAGCGGCGTGTTGACCAACACCGGCACGCTCAACGGCTACGGCACGATTTCGATGATGGTTCACAACCGCAACGGCGGCGTGATTGACGCGACCAACGGCCTGCTCGTCATCCACGCCGGTGTGCTGGTCAACACCGGCGCCACCATTCGCGTCCAGAATGCGGCCACACTTCAATATAACGGTTCCAACGCCTGGGCGAATGCCGGTCAGATCCAAATGTTTGGCGGCACCTTGCGCACGGGCGGCGACACGAACGTTTCGTTCGGTGAATCCTTCACCAACTCGGCCACCGGCGTGATGGCCGGCTACGGCACGATCATCGGCGGCGGCGCGTACGGCGGCGCCGGCACCGGCTACGACAAGGGCATCGTCAACCTTGGCACCATCATCGCCACCAATTTCCTGGCCTCGGCCGGCACACTGACGATTAACACCGGCATCGCCACGACCAACGACGCCATCCACAACCTCGGCACCATGATCGTGGCGTCCAACAACACGTTGGAACTTCGCCGCAACGGTGGTCAGCCCATTGTCAATCGCGGCACGATTTCCGTCCGTGGCGGCACCTTGACGGCCAGCGGCCTGATGACCAACACAACGACGGGCCGGATGCTCGGCTACGGCACGATCATGCCCAGCCTATACAATTCCGGCACGCTCCTCGGCACCTCGAAGAACGCGCCGCTGGTGTTGAACGGAGCGACCGTGTTCAACTCCTCCTCCGGCACCTTGGGCGCCTCCAATGGCAGCCTGATCGTCAACACCGTGTTCACCAATGCCGGCACCGTTGCCTTCAAGAGCGGCGTGGGCACGTTCAACAGCAGCGTCGTCAACGAAAACGCATGGACGATGAACCCCAGCACCAACATCTTCAACGACACCGTGACCATTACCTCCAGCGGCTACCTGACGATGCTGGCCGGCAGCGTCAACATTTTCAAGAGCGACTTCGTCAACCAGAGCACACAGTCAAATCTCTACAACACCGGCCAGGGCAAGTTCCTGTTCGACGCGGGAATCAATGTGACCCAGAACTTCTTCGTGGCCGGCTTGGACTTGGGCGGATACGACGGATTCCCCAACGGTCCGCTTAGTGTCTCCAATTCTTGGACCTCACTGGACGGTGTGTTGTGGGGATACACCAACAACTTCGCTCTTGGCACGCTGGAAGTGGGCACAAATTCATCATTGGTGTTGCAGGACACATTTGGGACAGTTTCCGGGACCGACGGCAAGACGGCTGGCTTGTATGTCACATCCCTCATTTTGGATTCCAGCTCGCTGCTCATCGTCAGCAACAACGTCGAACTCTATTTTCGCTTCACCAACGGCGTGACCGGCGTCTCGTTCGGCCCCACGCTCAACCCCGGCGACAATGTCTGGGTTCTTGATGGTGGCTCTTTCCACCAGATCAATGTGGTGCCCGAACCGAGCGTGCTGATGTTGCTGACCATCGGCGCTTCAGCGATCTACTGGCGCCGCCGCCGCAAACAGTCGCTCCGGTAGCCTTACCGGCATCATTCTATTCATATGTCCGTGGCAAACGAAGCCCGGCATCATTTTACAGGTCTTTTACTTCTACCATTCTGACCCGGGGGTACACTGGGCGCGGAGGAACAGATGCATCCCGCAATCGAACCGATGGAGAATCACATGAAGACCTTCCTGATCCTTGCCCTTGCTTTGTCGCCGGTGCTGTACGCACAACAAGACGATGACGGCGCAAAGGCCGTTGCCTCCAAAATCACCGAAGTCACCGTGTATCCCGACCGGGCTCGCGTGACCCGCGCCGGTACGGTGGACATGCCGGCCGATGTTTCCAAGATCGCCTTCCGAAAGTTGCCGGGCTGGCTCGATGAAGGTTCGGTGCGCGTCGGTCTCTCCAACGGTGATGTTCTCGATGTGCAAATCCTGAAAACGTTCCTGGCCCGTGCCGATAATGAGGAAATCCGCAAGGCCGAGACGGCCGTGCAGGAAATTTCCGATCAGATGGCTTCCCTCGATGACGAACGCAATGTGCTGGATGCCCGGTCTCGTCAGATTGATTCGATCCGTGTGTTTTCACTGGAGAAACTTCCCAAAGACGCTGCGGTGCGCGAGGTCAAGGTCGAGGAATATGGCGGCGTGGTGAAGTTCGTGTCCGATTCCATGCTGGAAGTGGCGCAAGCACGGCGGGAACTCGACCGGAAACGTCGGGAGTTGCAGCCGGAGTTGAACGCGCGTCAGCGCAAGCTCAGCGATCTCCGTCAGCGTTCGCAATTGGAACAGCGCACTATTGTTGTGACGGTCAAGGGCACCGGCAAGCCGGTCACGGCGACGTTGACGTACATGTTGCCGGGCGCGACCTGGGAACCGATGCATGAGGTGCGGGCGGAGAACGGTTCCGGCAAGGTCGCCGTGGCGTCGTTTGCGATGATCACGCAAACCACCGGTGAGGATTGGGATAGCGTGGCGCTTTCGGTCTCCACGCAACGTTCCACCGATACGATTCGGATACCGGAGGTGGAAGCGATGATGATTGGCGGCGGACGATCATTGGGCAAGGCGATGTCGTCGGCCAATGACACGTTCTCGATCGCCAACGCGAATTATGAGGGACAGTTCACGTTGTGGAACACCACGATCAACGCCGGCATGCTCCAGTCCGAGGTGGACAACAACTGGAGGATCCAGAAAGGACGGCAGGCTAGGAACGTCCAAGTGTTCACCGTGCTGCAGCAGCAACGCGGCACAACCGCGCACTTTCCCGCTGCCGGCAAGCAGATGATTCGCACGGATGGACGGCCGGTGCGCGTGCCGATTGGCGGGGTCCAGTTGACGGCGCAACCCAAGATCGTGGCCGCACCGGAAGTCTCGCTGAACGCCGTGCGCATTGCCGACCTGACGCATACCGGCCCGCAACCGCTGTTGCCCGGCAAGGTGCAGTTGTTCTCATCGGGCGCGTTTTTGGGAACAACCGATGTGGATTTCGTCGCGCCGGGTGAATCGTTCTCGCTGTTCATGGGCATGGCGGAACAGATCAAGGTTTCGCGGACGCTGGACAAGAAAGCCAGCGCGTTGAACTGGACCGGCAAACGCAAACGCATCCAGGCTTCGTTCATCGTCACGGCGGAGAATTTCTCGGACAAAGAAGTGGCGTTGCAGTTGTCCGACCGGGTGCCGGTATCAGAAACGGACGATGTGCGGGTGTTGAACGTGAAGATCATGCCCACAGCCAAACCGGACAACAAAGGATTGTTCAAGTGGGACGTGACGCTGGGGCCGAAGCAGACCAAAGAGTTCCGGCTCGAATACACGCTCGATTATCCATCGGACTATGTGGAGCGGGCGCAGATGAAAGCCGCCCCGCAAGCCGGTGAGGGTATGCCCAGCGCTCCGAATGACAGCTTGGGCGAGAAGATTCAGCAGCTCGAAATGATGATGCATTGATTGGGGGTAACGACATGAAATCTCTGATTCGATTCTTGATGATGTTGGTCGTCACGATGGCGGTCGCGGAACAAAAAGCGGAGCCACCGGTGACCCCCGTGCCGCCTCCACCACCGGCTGCGGTGATTCTGGTGCATTCCATTTCCTACGACGCGCAGCTTTCAGAGAACGAGGCGCGCTTTGTCGTGGATTTGGACATCGAAGCACTGCAACGCGAGGAAGCGACGATCACATTGTTCTCCGGTGAGATTGCCGTGTTCGCGACAAAGCTGCCGGAGGGACTGCGTTTGGCGCGCGAGGGGAACACATACACCATCACTTCATCCCGTGAAGGACGGTTCCGTTTCAAACTGGATGTCGTGGGCAAGATCACGCGGAGCGAACCGTGGAACAGCGTCAAGTTCACCGGCCCCGCCGCGCCCATTTCGTCGGTGACAGCCGAGGCCAGTGGCGCCGGTATGGAAGTGCAGTTGTTGACCGGTACGCTGTTGGAACTGGACCGCAAAGACGGTGTGGCGTGGGTGCGCGGGTTCCTCGGGCCCGACCGGGTGGTGTCGCTGCGTTGGCAGAGTAAAGCGGCGGAAGTGACGCGCACGGCGTTGTTGACGGCCGACACGAGTGCGACGGTGCAAGTCACGCCGACAGCGGTAAAATACACCACGACGCTGCGCTTCGACATCGTGCAGGGCAATGTGGCGAAGTTGACGGCGGGCTTGCCAACTGCGCAGGCGATCACAAAGTTGCAGGGCGAACAGATCCGAGACTGGCAGGTGCGTACGGAAGGCGACCGGCAGATTCTCACGGTCGAGTTCATCCGTCCCGTCGAGCGCAACT
>CAZEQV010000056.1:5971-14379 GCA_964514435.1 uncultured Verrucomicrobiota bacterium | reverse complement strand
CGTCACGTTGGAAATCACCGTCACACCGGGTGGGTGCATCGGCAGTTTAGACAAGGCCGCCGCCACTTTCTCGCGGGCGCTGGCCATGAGCCGGGAATGATAGGCTCCGGCCACCTGCAACGGAATGGCTCGTTTGGCCCCACGCGCCTTCGCGAGTTCCACCGCCGCGGCGATCTTGGGTTTCTCACCGGAAATCACAATCTGGCCGGGACAATTCAAGTTGGCGATATCCACGTCGGCCTCATGGCACACAGCGCGCAATGGCTCTTCATCCATGCCGGTCACGGCCGCCATGCCGCCATTGGTCGCATCACAAGCCTCCTGCATGAATTGTCCGCGCTGACGAACCATGCGCAAGGCATCCTCAAACCCCACTGCTTCTGCCGCACACAAGGCTGTGAATTCACCAAGCGACAACCCCGCCGTCGCATCAAATTTGAGATCCGGCAGTTTGTTGCGAAGAGCATCGAGGCACGCGAGACTTGTAAGAAATATGGCTGGCTGAGCATTATCGGTCTTGGTCAAGACATCCTCCGGCCCCTCGAAGCAGATCTTCTGGAGATCGAATCCCAAGACTTCATTGGCCCGCGCAAAAAGCTTCCCACAACTTTGAAACTGTTCGCAGAGGTCACGCCCCATCCCAACGGTCTGCGACCCTTGCCCCGCGAAAAGTAGAGCGGTTTTACCCATGAAATAGCTCGCAGAAATGATACTCTTATTGGGTGACGGCAGCTCGCGCTTCGGCCGCCAGCGGCGTGCTCAAGTATCGTTCACCCGTTGAAGGAGCGATGGTGACGATAAGTTTCCCCTTGTTCTCCGGCCGCGATGCGTACTGAATGGCGGCGGTGATGTTTGCACCCGAAGAGATTCCGCACAATATGCCTTCCTCCTTGGTCACCCGCCGCGCCATCGCAAACGCTTCGTCGTTAGAAACAGTAATGACCTCGTCAATGATGTTCCGATTGAGGTTATTGGGGATGAAGCCAGCGCCAATTCCCTGAATCTTGTGAGGACCGGGTTTGCCGCCGCTAATCACAGGCGAATCCTTTGGCTCCACTGCCACGCACCGGAACGATGGCTTGCGTTGTTTGATCACTTCGCCCACACCTGTAATCGTTCCGCCCGTCCCCACGCCCGCCACGATAGCATCTGCCCGTCCATCTGTGTCGTTCCAGATTTCCTCCGCTGTAGTCTGACGATGGATAGCGGGATTGGCTGGGTTGTTGAACTGCTGGGGCATGAACGCATTCTTGTTGTCGCGAACGAGTTGCTCCGCTTTGCGGATAGCGCCCGGCATACCTTCGGTCCCGGGGGTCAGCACCAATTCCGCACCCAGCATCTTCAGTAACACACGGCGTTCCACGCTCATGGTCTCCGGCATGGTTAAAATAAGGCGGTACCCCTTGGCTGCACAGACAAACGCCAATGCAATTCCCGTATTTCCCGAAGTAGGCTCAACGATCAGCGTGTCTTTATTGACCAAACCATCCCGTTCGGCCGCCTCGATCATGGCTACGCCGATGCGATCCTTCACCGAACTGAGCGGATTGAAGAACTCGCATTTCACGACAACTTCCGCTTCGACACCAGCCGTTACGCGATTGAGTCGAACCAACGGCGTTCGACCAATGGTCTTGGTAATATCTGAAAAAATCTGACCCATGTTGCCTCCTGCGGTGTTGGGATTGATTGCTTTTAGTCGGAGGTTTTTTTAGGTAATGGACAACACGAACGCAAGCCCTAATCCCCAATCAAGATCCTATGCACAAAAAATAGATTCAGGAGGTGCACGCCAAGGAGGTGGGGGTGGGGAACCCCTCTGAAGAACGTGCAAACTCCTGAATCTGGCGAGACGATACAACCGAGATGTCAAGTTTGCAACTAGTTTTTTTGAACCATGAACACCCCCCTGCCGGATCCGCAACTCAGTTCGACAGTCACCGCGATAAACGATGCCTTGTCGAGATACTCGGATCAAGACTGGAACTACAGTCGCGTCAGCCTAACACTTGAATCAATAAACGAATCAGAATCTCCGTATGCGTTGTTCTATGACACTATCAACACAGAACTTGCAGATGCAAAAGAGTCGCTCAAGAATCTTGCTCACGAACTAAAATGGGGAGAACGACACTCATCTGAGCTTGGATTCATGGAACTAGTCAGTTTGCGCGTGAACAAGGCACTCCTGGATGTCACACCAAATAATCATTGGCACGGAAAGCGACCCGTTGTGCGGATTCTACCAAGACAAGAGCTTAGAAACAAGGGCATTACATATGTAATAGGTTACATCGTTACAGAAGTTGCTGGTGAGGAGTTTGACAGTCGTTGATTACCACATTATCCGCCTGCAACCGGTATGATTAGCTCAATCCTGTCACCATTCTGTAACATTTCCATATGCAACTTGTCTTTTGACAATATCTTGCCGTTGTACTCCACCACAACTTGTCCACCCTTAAATCCGAGTTCATTCAAGAACTGCTCAACATTCAGCGGAGTGGGCATGGATCTCTTTCCACCGTTCACAGTAATCTCAACCATCTTGGTGCTCATTGAGTATTGCCTCCCAATCTTTCCATACCGGTTCATAGCCCAGCCGGGACAAGACCGTTGCCACTTCACTTGCTGACCGATTGTCCGAAATCTGAAATTGGACGGTTGCGTGTTCGCCCTCCGACTCGATGTGTGGATGATCCGGTTTTACAAACCGTCCACCTTTCGTCAAATGCAGCGCTTCCTTTCCCTGTCCTGTGTACCCTCCCGGCTCCGTGTGGCTCCCGGCACTTATCATGGTAATTCCCAAAGGCACCAGACCGTCCCTCAACCGAGCTGACTCTCGGGTGCTCAAAACGATTCCGACTTCCGGGAACATCAAACGCAGTGCGCTGACAAATTGCACCATTTCCCTGTCCGTAACATGAACCAATGGCTGAAATTCACCAGCCGACGGTCGAATCCTCGGCACGCTCACAGTGAGCGCCGATTGCCAGCACTTCCTGAGAAGATACCGGGCGTGAGCTGCCACCGACACGGCTTCCCACCTCCAATCGGCCAACCCCAACAACGCCCCAATTCCCAACCTCTTGAAACCGGCTTCATACCCTCGTTCTGCCGTCTCTAAACGCCAATCGAAGTTCCGCTTTGGCCCTCCCACATGCATATCCTCATAGACAGTGTGGTCATACGTCTCTTGATAAACCACCAACCCTTCTGCCCCAGCTTGAACAATCGGCGCATACTCCGCTGTCTCCATGGGACCTACCTCCAGCGCAATGCTTGGCCAATCCTGCCGCAACTCTTCCACACAATCCCGCAAATACGTCTGCGACACAAAAGCCGGATGCTCCCCCGCCACCAGCAGAATATGACGGAACCCTTCCTCAAAAAGATACCGGGCCTCCGATCGCACCTGTTCCCTCGTCAGCGTCACCCGCAAGATCGGATTTTCACGCGAAAAACCGCAATACTTGCAGATGTTGATGCACTCATTGCTCAGATACAGCGGCGCAAACAACCTCACCACCCTCCCAAAATAACGCACCGTCAACTCGTGAGATTGACGAGCCATTTCCTCCAAAAAAATCTTCTCGCCGGCCGCCGGTGAGATCAATGCCGCAAAATCCGCCAGATCACGTTTCCCTGCCGGCCGCGCCAACGCCGCCGCCACCTCACCGCGACCGCATCGCTTGGCCAAATCCACCAAACCGGCAACGTCGAGCCTGTCAAATTCAGAAACAAAACTCATACCTGATCCAAGAATCCTGTCATCGGACTTGTGGGCGACGCTTTGGACCTCCGAGGCGCCAAACCAATCTCAAATGCAGCCCTACCGGCTTTCACCGCCGACCGGAACGCTTCAGCCATTCTCACCGGATCCGCCGCCACCGCGATCGCCGTGTTCACCAGCACCGCATCCGCGCCCATCTCCATCGCCAGAGCGGCGTGTGATGGCGCGCCCAGACCGGCATCTACCACCACTGGCACGCCCGCCTGTTCAATGATGATCTCGATCGAAGCCCGTGTCTCAATCCCGCGCGCACTCCCGATCGGCGACCCCAGCGGCATCACCGTGGCGCAACCGACATCCTCCAACCGCTTCGCCAACACAGGATCGGCGTTGATGTACGGCAACACGGTGAATCCCTCCTTCACCAACTTGCCGGCCGCTGCCAACGTTTCCACCGGGTCGGGAAGAAGGTACCGGGGATCGGGGTGTATCTCCAGTTTGAGCCAACTCGACCCGGTTGCCTCTCGTCCCAATCGCGCCAGCCGGCAAGCTTCCTCCGCAGTCCGCGCCCCGCTGGTATTCGGCAGCAAGACGTACCGGCTCGAATCCACAAACTCCAATATGTTGGCGAACTTGTCACGGTTGCCGGTAAGGTCAGCCCGCCGCAACGCCACGGTCACCATCTCGGTGCCGCTGGCGGCCAACGCGTCCGCCATGAGTTTCCCAGACGAAAACTTCCCGGTCCCCATGATCAATCGCGACGAGAATTCTTGCCCGGCAATCGTCAGTTTGGTTGCTCGCTCCGTCATGGCTCCCTGCGAATATCCTGAATCAATGGATACGTTTGCGGTTTGTAGCCATCCACCCATTGTCCTTGTCTCATCAAAAAACCGGCGTTGCCGGTGGCGGACTCGCCGCGGTCTATCCGTTTGCGTTCCTCCACCCTGTCATTTCTCATGGCCAACTTGACCGTTTTCATCTGCTCCTTCAACGCATCCAAATCGTTCAACTTCGATTCCAGTTCCGCGCTCTTGCTTCGCAATGCCACGTAATCCTCCCGGATCGCCGTCAGATGCCCGACGATCACGCGATTGGTCTGCAGCAACGCGGCCACCTGCTCTTCCGACTTCTTGAGATTGCCCTGCACGATCTGAAGATTCGCTTCGAGTTTCATGTTGGCATCCTCATAGATCTCCACCTTCTCCTGCTCATGCTCCAACTCCGCCTCGGCCAACTCCAACTGCGTCTGAAACGATTCCATGTCCGCCAGCATCTTCTGTTTGTCAGCGTTCAACTTCGCGATGTCACGCCCCAAAGCTTCCGTCTGCTGTTTCCAACGCTCTTCGCTGGCGGCCGCCTCCGCCCGCGTCTTCGCCAACTCATCCCGCGCCACCACCAACTCCCCACGAGCGCCATCGAGCACCAGTCTCGTCTGGCGCTCGCCTTCCTGCGAGCGCTGCCACGCCATCCACAGCCAGACACACGCACCGGCCAACACAATCAAACCTGCGATCAAGATTTTCTTCGTCATTCGTTCAATCCGCCTCCCGCTTTGTCCAAACCTCGTTCACACGGCCGCGCCGGTACCCCTGCAAATCCACTGTCACATGGGCGTAGCCTATCTTTCGCAACGCCCTCGTGACCGACTCGCGTAAACCGTTCTCAAAAAAACGTCCCACCTCATCCGCGCCCACTTCAATCCGCGCCAAGTCCCGGTGATGTCGCACGCGCAACTCACGGAAGCCGGCCTCCCGCAAAACCTGTTCGGCGGCCTCGATCATCCCCAACGCCTCCGACGTGACCGGCTGACCATACGGAATCCGCGATGACAGACACGCCATTTGCGGTTTGTCGGCCGTCGGCAAACCCAGCCGCGCCGACCACTCCCGAATCTCAACCTTCGTCAACCCGACTTCCTTCAACGGTGCCCGAACTGAAAACTCCGCCGCCGCCTTCGATCCGGGCCGGTAATCGCCCACATCACTGGCATTCTCACCGTAGGCAATCGTCTGCCAACCTTCACGGCTGGCGATTTCCGCCAATTTGGAGAACAGCTCCGACTTGCAGAAATAACATCGGTTGACCGGGTTGCTGGTGTAACGGTCGTCCTTCATTTCATCGGTGGCGATCACCCTCACCGCGAATCCAAACTGCCGGCCTATCTGCAACGCGTCCCGCAACTCCTCGCGCGGCAAACTTGGCGAATCCGCTATCACCGCCAGCGCCCGCTCCCCCAGCACATCATGAGCAACCTTGGCTAGAAAGACGCTATCCACCCCACCGGAGTACGCCACCAGTGTCTTCCCGCATGAACGCAACAGTTGTTTCAATTGATCGAGTTGTACCGACACGCCCCGACTCTATCCGCTCCGCCGGAGGGTGTCAAAGACAGCATCATCACCCAAGATGACCGCGCCGCCGTGGGAGCCTTTGTCACCAAAGGTTTGAACCGGGTCTTGGTGGGTGTTAGCGTCGCGCGCGTTATGAGTAATCGAATTGGAGTTTGCGTGGCAGGGCTGAACGGAGCGGTGGCCAGCACGTTGGTGGCCGGTGTGGCGTTGATGCGACGGAATTGGGCCGACAAGATGGCGCTCGTGTCGGAGCCATTTGTGAAATCCCACCGGCTGCCGTCTTGCGGGGAGTTTGTGTTTGGCGGCTGGGATTCGCGCGGCGAAGATTTGCTGCAATCAGCATCACGCAATGCCGTGATCGAAGCGCACCGGCTCAAGCCGATTGCGCGGGAGCTGGCCGGATTGCGGGCATGGAAACCTGACCGGACCCGATTGGAGCGGGACATCGAACGGTTTCGTCGGGCGCACAAGCTGGAAACGGTGGTGGTGCTGAATCTGTTGCCGACCGGAGCGCACGGCGCGTCGAAGGCTTATGCCAAGGCGGCCAATGATACCGGTTGTCCGTTCATCAATTTCACGCCCAATGATTGCGCCGAGGAGAAGCTGACCGGCATTCCTTTTTGTGGTCGGGACGGCAAGACGGGGCAGACGTGGCTGAAGTCGGTGCTGGCGCCGGCGTTGCGGTCGCGGCAACTTCGGGTAACCGGGTGGTATTCAACAAATCTGTTGGGAAACGAAGACGGCAAGGTTGTGGGTGACCCCATCAAGGGCGAAGCGAAGATCCGGGACAAAACAAAGTTGTTGGGAGAGATGTTGGGATACGAGCCTCATCATCTGGTGCAGATCAACTATTTTCCGCCGCGTGGCGACACAAAAGAGAGTTGGGATTTCGTGGAGTTCGAAGGTTTTCTCGGGATGCCAATGCAGTTGCGGATCAGCGGGGCGTACCGGGACTCAATCTTGGCCGCGCCGATGTGCGTGGATTTGGTGCGGTTCATGGCGCTGGCAGCCCGGCAAGGTGAGCGTGGTGCGCAGTCGTGGCTGAGTTATTTCTTCAAAGCTCCCTACGGGATGAAGATCCACGATTTTCACCGTCAGGAGCGGGTGTTGTTGGAGTTTTTGAAAGCTGCCGTGTAGCCGGTTTCGTTCCTTACCGGCTCGCGACCACAGGTTCTTCGGGCATGGCGGCTACAATGGGTTGGCTGGCGTTCAGGAGACGTTCGACGAAGTTGGTTGCATACCGGCCACGGCGGAAGTTGGGGTCTTTGAGGATGACTTGGTGCAACGGAATGGTGGTCTTGATGCCGCGCAACATGAATTCATCCAAAGCGCGGGCCATTCGGTCCAGTGCCGTGCGACGGTCGCGTCCGTAGCAAATCAACTTGGCAATCATGGAATCGTAGTAGGACGGGATCATGTAGCCGCCGTACACATGGGTGTCGGTGCGAACACCGTGCCCGCCGGGAACGTGCATGAACTCAATGCGACCGGGCGAAGGTTGAAAGTTGTTGAAAGGATCTTCGGCGTTGATGCGACATTCGATCGCGGCTTTGGTGAACTGGACATCTTTCTGGTCGAAATCAATGGGTTCGCCGGATGCGATGAGGAGTTGTTGTTTGACAATGTCTATGCCGGTCACTTCCTCGGTCACGGGATGTTCAACTTGAACGCGGGTGTTCATTTCGATGAAAAAGAAGTTGCCCTCGGGATCAAGGAGAAACTCAATGGTGCCGGCGTTGATGTATCCGACGGCTTCGGCGGCTTTGATGGCCGCTTTCCCCATTTTCTTGCGCCAGTCGGCGGTCATCACGGGCGAGGGCGATTCCTCAATGAGTTTCTGATGGCGGCGTTGAATGCTGCAATCGCGTTCGCCCAGATGCAGGACTTTGCCTTTGCGGTCGGCAAGGATCTGGAACTCGATGTGGCGCGGCATTTCGATGTATTTCTCGATATAAACCATCGGGTTGGAGAAGGCGCGTTCTGCTTCGGCACGGGCGGTATGGTAGCCTTTGACCAAGGAGGGATCGTTGTGGGCGACCCGCATGCCGCGTCCGCCCCCGCCTCCTGCCGCTTTGACAATGACCGGATAGCCAATCTTGCGGGCAATCTTGAGGGCATCTTCTTCGCGATCAACCGGGCCATCGCTGCCGGGCACGACGGGGACACCGGCTTTCTTCATGGCTTCACGGGCAGCAACTTTGTCGCCCATGGCGCGGATGGAATTGCTGGTGGGACCGATGAACTTGATGTTGCAGTTCTCACAGACCGCGGCGAAATGGGCGTTCTCGGACATGAACCCATAGCCGGGATGGATGGCCTCAACG
>CAZEQV010000056.1:0-5961 GCA_964514435.1 uncultured Verrucomicrobiota bacterium | reverse complement strand
CCCAGCGCTCCCTGGCACGATGGGCACTCCGAGACCGTGGGCGAATGAGCGCGCCCGCACCTTATCGCCGAAGAGCGCGAGGACACCGGGACTCGGCCCGATGAACGTCAGGCCCGCCTCCGCGCAGAGGCGGGCGAACATGGCGTTCTCGGACAGGAACCCATAGCCGGGATGGATGGCCTCAACGTCGCCAACCTCCGCCGCGCTGATGATGCGATCAATCTTGAGGTAACTTTCTTTGCTGGGAGCTTCGCCGATGCAGATAGCCTCGTCGGCCAGTTGAACGTGGAGAGATTCAGCGTCGGCACGCGAATAAACGGCTACGGTGCGGACCCCCAATTCTTTGCAAGCACGTATGATGCGAACGGCAATTTCTCCGCGATTCGCGATGAGTATTTTCTCAAACATATCTTAGATCCCTTGCCGCCAAGGTGGCCGGCTATGTTACCGGGGACGAACTGCAAATAGTTTCTGGCCAAACTCAACCGGCTTGGCACTCTCGACCAACACTTCGGTGATGATGCCTTTGCATTCGGCTTTGATCTCATTCATCACTTTCATGGCCTCGATGATGCAGACAACCGTATCTTCATCCACTGATTGACCGACTTCCACATAGGGCGGAGCATCGGGCGAAGGGCTGCGGTAGAATGTGCCAACCATGGGAGAGGTAATGTGGTGGCAATCAGCCGCTGGAGCGGACGTTGCAGGCGCGGGAACCGCAGGTACCGGGGCGGCCGCCGGCATGGCTGCGGGTGCGGGGGCTGCCACGGGAGGCGCCGCCACAGCCACGGTCTGATATGACCCTTCCGGGCCGCGTTTGATGCGAATCTTCAGGCCATCTTGCTCCATGGAGAACTCCGTAAGATCGTTGTCCTTCATCATGGTGATGATGGCTTTGATTGATTCTAGTTCCATGTTGGTTTCCTTGTATCCGCTTGAAAGACTTGAACAAATCAATTGGTTCGATGGTTTCTCAGCCAAACTTAGTGGACCCAGACACTAGCAAATGGAACGGGCAATGTCTAACGGTTTTCCCTGCCCATTTGTGCCTCAGCAGCAGCAAGTTCCGCGGCATAACGTTCGGAAGTGCGATTCAGGGCAACTGCCTTCTTCAGGTAATCCAAGGCTTCTTGGTTAACACCATTTACGGTCATTAGCACTCTGGCAATACGCCAGTAATAACTGGCCCGATAAGGATCCAGTCGTGAAGCTTCCCGGTACGCTTCCAGCGCATCATCGAACCGTCTCTGCTCCAACGACAACTCTGCCACAAACGCCCAGTAGTGAGCGTTACCAGGCGCCAGTTCCACGGCTTCCCGGGCATGGCGCAACGCCCCAATTGGATCCAGTTCCGTCCGGGCATGGGCCTCGCCGTGCTCGAAAGCGGCCCGCAACCCGCTGCCGGTTATGTAAAACCCTATCAACATCCCCGAAATACAGACGGCTGCCAACATCCCCCGAATCTTGCCGGGTGTGCGACTGACCACATCCAGCTTCGGCATGACTTTCAAGCCCTGTACCGTACCCAACATCAGGAAAGACGGGACGGCCAACCCCGGGACGTAAAGATCAAAGTCAATCATCCCATGAACCGTCCATGCCACCATCGCCGCGCACAACCCCGCCGCCGCCACATCGCTCTGCCGATTCATAGCCAGCCGAAACGCATCCCGCAACCCCACCACCCACATCGTCGCAAATACCACGAACGCCAGCACACCAGAATCACTCCACATTTGCAGGAAGTTGTTGTGAACCGATTGCGCTTCCTCGGTCATCGCCGTCTTGTACAGCGGGTATACCGAACCAAACGTTCCCGGTCCCGTTCCTACCCACGGATGATCGCGGATGATGGCCACGGCGCCGCCCCAGTAATCCACTCGCGCCTCCAAACTGCTCATGCCGGCCCGAATTAAACCACCGCGTTGGGCAGCGAAGAAAACACCCGCCATGATGACCACAACTGCCAGAACAGCAACCGCGCCTCTGCTGGACCGTCGGGGCAACAAACACCACAGCGCCACCAAGACGGCCGACGCAAAGGCCGCGAATCCGCCTCTCGAACCGCTCATCAGCAGACAGCCAACCGCCAGCCCACCGGCCAAAACCAGCGTCAACCATTTCACGAACGGCACCCAACTTCGTCCTCGTGTCCAAATCCACCCCAAGGTCGGCACAAATACCAAGGCAATGAATCCGCCCAGCGCATTCGGATACCCTAAAGTCCCGAACACCCGGTCACTTGTCATGCGCAGCAACAGTTCCGGCGAGAACTGCGATACATCAAAGTATTGAGCCGCATACTGGCGTGTCGCTTCCAGCCCGCCCATATACTGCTCCAAAGCCATCACACAGGTGACAAACAACGCCAGCCCCAGCCCCGCAAACACATTCGCCGCCGCCGCACCATCCCGCACATACCACGCCGCCGCATAAAACACCAAAACGCACGTGATGAAATGCATCAGCACGTCCACGGAGACCTGCCGGTAGATCGTGAAGGGCATGGCCAGAGCCTGCGTGGCCATGAACAAAACCGGCAACCCCGCCAACAAATCCATATGAATCCTCATCCGTTGCGGATCGAGAACAACCCAGACGAACAATGCCATCGCCGCCATCACCAACAACTGATTCGGCCAGGCAAAGAACAGCCACTCATAAAAACCCACCGGTGGATCGGCGTGCGACTGCGTCACCACCACCGTTCCAAACTTCACCGGCGCCAGAAACGCAACCGCGAACAACCCGAACAACACAAACTTGGAATAACGATTCATCCTCGTATTACGAAACCGCCAGCCAGCCACCAATTAACCATGTCACCGGCCACCGACCGCCAACTTGAGAAACCCCACTTCCAACGCGGCAATATCGCGCACATTCTTCTGCAACGCGGTTCGAATCTGGTCTATAGCATCCAGGTTGCCACTTGCTTGAATGATACTCAAGCCGTTGGCTGCTTGCCGAATCACCCCGCGTTCTTGCTGATGTGTCCATAACCCCTCGTCCACCCCCACCACGCAGAGATAAATGTCACTGAACCATTCGTACAGTTCTTCTAACAACTCTTCCCGTTGCCCCCGATATTCCCCGGTTATGCGCGCCTCCAGCTCACTCTCCAGACGTTCCACAACCTCCGGCTCCGCTTCATCCGCCTGTTCCAAGTTTGCTTCCGATCTCATACGCTGCCGGATCTGTTCTTCCAATTGACCCAAAATCTCCGAGACCTGTGCAACCAACCGGTATGCGCCCACCACCCGCAGCGAACTGCCGCCTTGCGTCGAATACTTCACCAGCAACTCCCGCATCGCCCGCCGGTACGCCGACACCACCGGCTGTCCCGATCCCGCAAACGAGATCCGCAAGCACCTCGACAAAATCGTCGGCAACAACCGTTGCGGTTCGCCGGTCAACAACAAGATCACCGTTTGCGAGGGCGGCTCCTCCAGCGTCTTCAAAAACGCGTTGGCACCCTCGGCCCCCATGCAATCAGCATCCACCACTACCCCGACTTTGACCCGTCCCAGCGAAGCTTTCAGATTCACGCCCTTTTCAAACTCACGAACTTGCTCCACCGCAATCTTCCGACTCTTCGATTCCGGCTGAATCCAATACACATCGGGATGCGATCCCGATTCAATCCGGCGGCAAGAATCACATTGGTCGCAGCTATCCTCACGGCCAGCCTGGCAGTTCAAGGCTTTGGCCAAGGTTCGCGCCATCGCTTCCTTGCCGCTACCGTGCGGGCCGTAAAACAAATATGCGTGCGCCAACCGTTTCCTTCTCAAGGCCTGCTGCAGTTGATCCGCCACTTTCGGCTGTTGACTCCTGAGTTCAGCGAAGGACATGGCTGACCAACCTCCAAATCTCCTGCTCAATCGCGTCCAAATCGCCACTGCCGTCCACCACCCGCACCCGGGCTGGTTCGCCCCGGGCCAGTTCGAGATAACCTTGCCGGACCTTTTGATGAAACGTCAGCGACAAATTCTCCATCCGATCAAAAAGCTCCCGGCCCCGCGCGCGCTCCAGTCCTACTTTCGGATCCAAATCAATCAACACCGTCAAATCCGGCAACGCCTCACCAATCGCAAACCGGTTGATCTGTTCCACCGTGCCGGCATCCAATCGCCGCGCCACACCTTGATACACCGTAGTCGAATCAAAGAACCGATCCGACAACACCACCATGCCGGCTTTCAATGCCGGCAAGATCACTTCACGAACCAACTGCGCCCGACTCGCCGCGAACAACAGCAACTCCGTCTCCGGTACCATGGCCGCCGACTGTTTGCTGTACTGCAGGACATGACGGATTTGCTCCCCTGTATCCGTCCCGCCCGGCTCGCGAGTGACCAAAACTGTACGTCCCGACTTTCTCAAACGTGCGGCAAGCCGTTCAATTTGCGTGGATTTCCCGCATCCTTCGCCACCCTCGAAAGTAATAAAAACGCCGTTTCTTGCCATTTATTGCACCGATTTCTGCGGATGATAGCCCCCGCCCCGGCCAAGGGTCAAGGATTGGCACCTGGCCTGCTAATTTCTCAGCCAAAGTCACATCAACCAGGTAACCGCAAATGGATCTAAACATCACCATGACTCGAGAAGAGACTTCCAATGTAGGCCAGGCCACAACACCCAGGATTCGTGTCCTCGCTATTGACGACAATGAGGATTTCCACAACGTGCTGAAACAGTTGCTGGAACCAGCCGGCTACGATGTGCATGGCGTCTCAAACCCCGTCAAAGCGCTCGAACTCTATTCCCATGACAAGAGCTACTTTGACTTGGTGATCCTCGACTACTACATGCCCGGTTTGGATGGAGCCAAGACGTTCCAGTGGCTCCGCAAAATGAACCCCAACGCCCGCGTCATCATCTGCTCCGGCGCCGACGAACTCCGTTTGCGGCAGTTGCGAGCCCAAAAGCAGATTGACGCCTACATCCACAAACCATTTCGGATTCAAGAAGCGTTGCGCGTCATCAGTGAAGTGATGGCGTCAACGCCCAAGAACTGAGCCCACTCCACTGACAGGGGCACCGGTAACGCCAGCCTCCTCCAGCCTCCCTCCGGTCCCCTGTCCTCCCTTTCACGCGCAAAGCCGTTACTAGGTGACATTGAAAAATGGTCGGGGCGGCCGGATTTGAACCGGCGACCTCCTGCGCCCAAGGCAGGCGCGCTAATCCAAGCTGCGCTACGCCCCGACAAAAAAAGCGAGGCAGCACTCTAAGCAAATCCCCCACGCAACGCAATCCCCCAGAAACCCGAACTCCAACACAGGGCGCGCGGTAACTTTTGATGGTGCCTCGAGAGGCCAGACCGCCGTTTCCTGTTTTATCCCGCTGGCGCAAGTGTCCCTGCTTGTATCAGGGCGCGAATCGGACCAACAGAACGGCCACGGAGGCCTGTGCTACCAGCGAATAGGATACTATTGGAGAATTTCAAAACACGCCCCAAGCCCTGCCGTGTCCGTCGAAGTTCGTCACTACGTTGCCCCGGATAACTGATAGTCCAGTGCGCGCGGGAACGTCGTAGCTGTAGCCGATACTCCGTGCTCCCTGAGTGCTCTGTGTGACACGATTCAGGGCGTCGGTGATGGCGCGCAACAGTTGGGGCAATGGCCGCAAGAAGGCGCATGAAAAGAAAGGGCAGCTACTGGCTCTTGTCCGTCTTATCATCGCTCAATTGCTGATTGTGGGGACGTGATGCCGGCAAAGCGCCGGCAAAGCCCGTAAGTTGGTATTGTGAACTTTGAAGAGTTGACCCCTTCGCCCTTCGCCTGCAAAGCTAGTGCTCCGTCAAAGTTCATTGCAAGGGGTGTTGGAGGGACGCGCTCTGTCGCGTCCGTTGCCGGGTGGCGGCCACGACGGAACGTGGCCCTCCAAATCAAGTTTGACAGAGCACTAGCCTGAATATTTCACCGATTCTTTGAACAACGAACGGCGAGGCCGGTCAAA
>CAZEQV010000055.1:3006-14502 GCA_964514435.1 uncultured Verrucomicrobiota bacterium | reverse complement strand
GCGGCTCATCGTCTTATCCGAAGCCTACCAACGCGGGCATCTCGGCGCGAGCGTGCCGGACATGGTGCGCCGTGATTCCGTGGACGCCTTTGTTGCTTCTCGCTGGCGGCGGCTGAATGCGGAAGCGTTGTTCGACAGCATCGTGGCAGCCGGTCACCTCGCCAGTTACAAATGGCCAGCAGGCGCCAACATCAAGCAAATCGAACAGCGAGTTGCCTACCAAGCGCCCGCGCCCGCCAGCACCAACGCTAGTTCCGCCACGGCCAGCGCGCCGGTTCGCATGCCGGTTGTGACCAGTTCGCCTTACGACCTCGAAGACGCCGTCTCGCTCAACGTCGCCGCTGTCACCAAACGAACCGCTTCAAGGGACGGCGACTCGACGATGAAACTGATCAACGAACTCGACCCCATGAAGGCCAAAACGGATGCCGGCGCCCCCATGTCGCCGGCGCCAACACCCACAACGCCCGTCACTCCCCGCACACGAACAGCCTACCGGATGGTCAAGACCACCATTGACGACAATCCGCGTTACGGCAGCGCGTACCATGTTTCCTCACCGGCTTCACCCGCGCATTTCCTACGCGTGTTCGGCCAACCCAGCCGGGAACGCCTCAGCGAGTATCGGGATGAAACACCTTCGCTTCGCCAGCAGCTCATGATGATGAACGGTCGTTTGACGCACGAAGCGTCGCGGGTCGGGCCGCTCGAACCGATCTACCCGCTGTTGGCCGACGCCCAACCACAGATCGAATCGGCTGTCCATCGCGCTTACCTGGAATCGCTGTCCCGCCAACCCACCCCCGACGAAATGGCGGAAGCACTGGCCGTCGTGCGCGAAGCCCCCAACGTCGTCGAAGGAATGGCGGACCTGCGTTGGGTCCTTCTCAACAGCGATGAATTCCGGTACCTGCCATGAAAGGAAACTCGCCCATGAATGAAGTTGGCTGCCTTGATTACCACTGCACACGCCGGCAGATGCTCAAGACCGTCGGGGCTATTCTGTTGGGAATGCCGGTCACGCGGCTGCTGGCGATGGCCGGCACGTCGGCCCTACCGGCGCGCGCCCAACATGTCATCCTGTTCTGGATGGGCGGCGGCATGAGCCACCTTGATACGTGGGACCCCAAACCCGGCCGTCCCACGCAGGGGGAGTTCCATCCCATCGCCACGGCCGTGGACGGCATTCAAATATCGGAGTTGTTTCCCCAACTGGCCCGGCAGATGCGGCATGTTTCGCTGATACGCTCCCTTGCCGGCACCAACGGCGACCACGGTCGCGCCTCCTACGAGTTGCAGACCAGTTACAATCCCGCCCCCAATCTTCTGCACCCCGGCATCGGCTCCATTGTGGTCCACGAGCGCGAACCTCTCGGCGACTTGCCCGGCTTCGTCACCATAAGCGGCAACGCGGCGCGCGCCGGCTACCTGGGTCAGCGGTGCGAAGCTTACTTCGTCGGCCGGCCCGGCGACAAAGACCCGTATCTGGCGTTCCCGGCCGGCATCAGCCAGGTTCGAGGACAAAAACGCCTCGAACTGCTCGCCAAAATGAACAACCGCACCGCCGCCTCATTCAACTCCCCGGAGCGCAAAGCCAACGAAGCCGCGCTGGAGAAAGCCGTCGAGCTGATGCGCAGTCCGTCGCTCTCGGCCTTCGATCTTACCGGTGAAACACAACACACTTTGGACCGGTATGGCGACAGCGACTTTGGGCGGGGCGCCCTGTTGGCCCGTCGCCTGGTGGAGCATGGCGTCCGTTTTGTGCAGGTCAACCGCGGCGGATTCGACACGCACTCCAACAACTTCGCGACGATGCGCGCCCACGGCGAGATCATTGACCCGGCCCTCTCCTCGCTCATCGAGGACCTGGCCGCAAACGGGATGCTTTCCAAAACCTTGGTGGTGGTGCTCAGCGAATTTGGCCGAACACCGCGCATCAACTCGGGCGCGGGCCGCGATCATCACGCCAAGTGTTTCAGTTGTCTGATGGCCGGTGGCGGTCTCGTGACCGGTCAGGTTGTCGGCGCTTCCGACAGGGACGGCGAATTGCCCTCCGAACGTCCCGTGAAAGTGGCCGACATTCACGCCACGATTTGTGCCGCCCTGGGGATTGACTACACCAAGACGGTCATGACGCCGTTGCAGCGTCAAATGCGCTTGGTGCGCGAAACCGGCACCCCCATCCGCGAGCTGCTTGGCTGACAGACAGCCTCTTCCAAACCGCAATGGTAGTATGTCGTTTTGGCGAGGATCCCGGCAATGCGATGAACGATGGCATCGGGCACGCCGTTGGCGTGTTTGGATTGAAGCCGCATATCGCAGGGCGTATTCACGTAATCAATCACCACGTACCGGCCCAGCCAATCGAGCGCGACTTCGGAGCTAAAGAAATCCAGCCGGCTCGTCTCCGCAATCGCACGGCCAATGCGGGTCAGCTCGGCGACATCCACGAACTCACAATCATCGCCGGCAAGCTCGGCGTAGCGGTGCGTCTGATCATCCCACCAGCACACGATCGTTTCACCGCAGACAAAATACACACGAAACCACGCCCGTTTGCCGAGCCATGTCTGCGGTTCGACGGCTTGTTGCACCAGCACACGTTGCGCGGGAAACTGCGCGCGAATCCTCTGGATGTCGTCCCAGCCGGTCGCGTTGCGGTTCACGCCGCGGCCGCCGCCGCCGCGCGCAGGTTTGACGATGAACGGTTTGGAAATGCACCGCGCGACATCCGGGGAAAGTTCCGGGTGCTTGCCGTACGCCGGTAAGATGATCGTGAACGGCAGTTCCAGTCCGGCCAGCATCAGGTCGCGATGCGTGTCGGCTTTGTCTATGGCACGCTCGTAGTGGCGACGTTCATTGAGGATGCGGGCGCCGGACGATTCCACCAGATCATTGAGGCGATGGTACCGGCGATCCTCGTCGCTGGCGCGGTCAAGAAACGTGAGAAACTGCATCTGACCGGCTTCCACCGCGCGGGTGGTTTCGGCCAGGTTGTGGGGGCCGACCAGGTAACAGGTCATGCCACTGCGGACGACGGTGTCGTTGAGCAGGCTGGTGAATTCCTGATCATATTGCCAGTTCCACGCAACGCCCAGATGGATGGGGACCGGCAGGCAGACGTTACTCGCGGCAGACATGACCGTCCTCTGGCTCGGATACGCAGGGCAAGGAGGGCGTGCCGGTGGGTTCGGGATAGTCGAACACTTTGCCTTCGTAGTTGCGGATGACGATGCGCTCGTTGTCGTGGGTCAGAATGTAGGCCGGGCTGATGGGCACTTTGCCGCCGCCGCCGGGCGCGTCAATGACGTACTGCGGAACCGCGTACCCGGTCGTGTGACCGCGGAGTTGTTCCATGATCTCCAGGCCCGTGCGGACGGAGGTTCGCAGGTGATGGGTGCCTTTCACTAGATCGCACTGGTAGATGTAATACGGGCGGACCCGCATCATCAGCAGTTTGTGCATCAACTCTTTCATCACCTCGGCGGTGTCGTTGACCCCGTTCAACAACACGGTCTGATTGCCCAAGGGGATGCCGGCATCGGCCAGCCGACCGCACGCCTCCCTGACTTCGGCGGTCGCTTCCCGTGGGTGGTTGGTGTGAATGCTGATCCACAGCGGATGGTATTTCTTCAGCATCGCGCAAAGATCGGGCGTGATGCGTTGGGGCAGAAAAATGGGAATGCGCGAGCCGATGCGGAGAAATTCCACATGCGAAATGTCACGCAATTGACGGAGCAGACTTTCGAGACGTTCGTCGCTGAACAGCAACGGGTCGCCGCCGCTGAGAAGAACGTCGCGGATCTCGGCATGCTCGCGGATGTATTGGATTGCCTCGGCGAATTCGGTGTGGAGATGTTGTTCCCCTGCTCCGCTGACCACGCGGCTGCGTGTGCAGTACCGGCAATAAGCCGCGCAACGGTCGGTCACGAGAAACAGGACACGATCAGGGTACCGGTGCACGAGACCGGGCACCGGCATGTGTTCGTCTTCGCCACAGGGATCAATCATCTCCCAGGGCGCGGTGCTCAGCTCCTCGGAACGCGGGATCACCTGCCGCCGAATGGGACAGTTTGGATCGGTGCGGTCAATGAGGTTGAAGAAGTAGGGTGTGATCGCCATGGCCAGGTGCGAACCAGCCAATGCGACCCCTTCCCGTTCTTCAGATGTCAGGGGAAGCAGTGCTTCCAGCGTATCGAGTGAAGAAATACGATGACGCAGTTGCCAACGCCAATCGTTCCAATCCAACTCCGAAACATGCGACCAAAGCCCCCGTCCCACGACGGGGAACCGGGTACTGCCAGTGTCCGACTTACCTCCAGGTTCGTCTAATTCCATAACGGGCGGAGTATAATTCACGGTCGCCCCCTGTCAAGCGACCCACCGGCAGCGGTGGGAGTCCACAGCGATGGCCGCGAACCGGTCAAAGAACGTTCCAGCAATCTTCCGGCTTTTCTTCCCGGCGGCTATCTCCTACAACGTTCGCGCCATGGATGCTGAACTCAAAGCTGCCATTCGGGACGTGCCGGATTTCCCCATCAAAGGGATCATGTTCAAGGACATCACTCCGGTGCTCCAAAATCCCAAGCTGTTTCGTCACGCGATTGACCTGATCGCCGAACGTCATCAAGGCAAGAACATCAAAGCCATCGTCGGGATTGACGCGCGTGGTTTTATCTTTGCCGGTGCCGTTGCCTACAAATTGGGCGTTGGATTGGTGCCGGTCCGCAAGAAAGGCAAACTGCCCTACAAGACCGTAGTCACCAGTTACACCCTCGAGTACGGAAGCGAAACCAGCGAGATGCACGTGGACGCCATCAACAAAGGCGACAACGTCGTGATTGTGGACGACTTGCTCGCGACGGGCGGAACCGCCATGGCGGCCTGCCAACTCGTCAAACAACTGGGCGGAAACGTCACCGAGATTGATTTCATGATCGAACTGACCTTCTTGAAGGGCCGCGACCGTCTCAAGGATTTTCCCGTCTTCTCCGCCGTCAGGTATTGAAAACCGGCAGGCTTTCCCAATCCGGCAATTCCACTTCATACACATTACCGTATCCGTGATGGTCGCTGGTGAACACCACGTTGCGTCCGTCGGGTGAAAAGCGGGGATGCACATGAGTCTGTTGAATGTGACGGGAACTGCGGTGACGGCACAACACACGCGGTTCGCTGAACGCGCCGTCGGCATAGCGCCAGAGCAGAACATCGTTGTCACGTTTCTGCTCGCCGTCGCCCACGATCAACTCCCGCGTGTTCGAGTGGAAATGATGCGACCCATTCGGAAACGGCGCCTCCACCCAGCCGGTATTGTCGTATCGAATGAAACCATAGACCGGTTTGCCAACGCCCATGTGACCGTGATAGCCAACCGTTTCACCGTCAGCCAGCCAGTACTCATGCCCCACACATTCACCCCGCGAGGTGGGACGCAACTTCCACACTTGGCCCGTGCTTCGATCCAAAACCCATATGCGATTGTCCACCTTCAACCACGGACCTTCATGGCAGAACGTCAGTAATTCCGGTCGCGTCGGTGACGTATTCACGTGACCAATCCAATAATTTTCCTCGAACAGCACCCGGTGTCCGCTGCCGTCCACGGCGATCTCCAAGATTTGCGACCGCGGGTACGCATCGTGATACTCGGCAAACCCAACGTACCCGTGCAACAAGTCCACAGCGAACTTCTGCGACAAATCCTCAAACACTCCCGTGCAAACATACCGGCCATCAGCCGTTACATTTGTCATATTGGTCTGCCAGCCATTCCGCGCGCGGTAGATGCCGCGGTGCGACCCGGTGCGCAGATCGAGCGCCACCAATTCGCGGTTGTGCCAGTAATAAACCTCATCGCGCTTGGGATTGAGCGAGGCAAACAGAAAGCTCTCATGCCAGTCGTCACGGGGCGGATAGTCCGTCAGTTGCGTGCTCTCACCCGTTGCCAGCTCCACCGAATATAAATTTGTCGCGTTCTCACGATCCGATCCGAACAACAACCGTCGCCCGTTGTCCCACCATCCCGGATTGGTGAAATACAAATGATGGCTGTGTCCGCGGTGATTGGTCAGCCGTCGGACCGGCAACCCCGTGACGAGGTCACGTTCCCACACCACTTCGCTTTTCCATGTTTTCATAACCGCAAAAATCCCTTCTTGAACTCCCGGCCACATTTTCGTAATGTCGGCACCGTTGGCTCTGGACGCGAGCGTAGCTCAGCCTGGTAGAGCGTCACCTTGCCAAGGTGAATGTCGAGGGTTCGAATCCCTTCGCTCGCTCCATTTTTTCCCTGATCAGCCATTCTTGCTCAATTCCAACGCCAACTCCTTGACTCGCCGCAAGTCCAGCTTGCCCGTGCCCAGATACGGCAGCGTTTCCACACGATAGAAGTTCTCGCCGCGCGGTTTCCACAGATTCGGCCAATCACACCCGGCAAGCTTCTCCAAGCATGGCTGCAATCGCTCGTCGGCAACCGTATACAGCACCGCCAAGCGCTCACCCTTCTTCTCGTCCGGCACCCCCGTCACCACAAAACACTGCTCCGTGCAGCCGGCCAGTTCATGCAGCTTTTCCTCAACCTTGATGTGCGGCACCATCTCGCCGCCGATTTTGCTGAACCGGCTCAACCGGTCGGTAATCGTGAGAAAACCATCTTCGTCTTCCGCCGCAATGTCACCGGTCACGTACCAGCCGTCGCGCAAGACTTCCGCCGTCTTGTCCGGCTTGCCCAGATACCCTTTCATCACGTTTGGCCCCTTGACCAGCAACATCCCCGGCCGACCGACCGGCAACGGCTCGAACGTCTCCGGATCCACGATCTTCGCCGTCATGCCCGGCAACGGATGCCCGATCTTGCCCCGTTTCGCGCCCACTTGACGAAAACCGGGCGCGCGAAAATCACGCGTGTTCACCGACACCACCGGCGAACACTCCGTCGCACCATATCCCTCCAGCGGACGTATGCCAAACCGCTCCTCGAATGCCTGCAACAAGCGGTCCGGCAACTTCTCGGCGCCGGTAATCACATATTGCAGGCTGCCGAATTGCTCCGGCTCGCAGCCGCGTATGTAGATTTGCAGGAACGTCGGCGTCGCCAGCAGGAACGTGACCCGGTGCGTTTCCACAAGCTCGCCAATCGCCTTCGCATCGAGCGGCGTTGGATGAAACACCACGCCCAACCCCAGCACAGCCGGCAAGGCCAGCGTCACGCTGAACCCGAACGAATGAAAGAACGGCAGGATGCCGAGAAGCTTGTCGTGGTGACGGAAGGCAAACGTCTGTCCCATTTGCTCCACGTTGGAGATCACGTTGTACTGAGTCAGCGTCACGCCTTTGGGATCACCGGTGCTGCCGCTTGAAAAAATCACCGTCATCAACTCATCCAAGGCCGCGCCCGATACCGGCTTGTTGCCGCCCAGCCACCGGGCCAGCAACGGCGCAGGCACCGGCCACATCGCCAGCGCCCGCAGTTTCTCTCCGAGGCGCGGATGGGCGGCCACGTCCTCCAGATAAACCGCGTTCGCCGGTGGGGTCAGCCTGGCTTTTTCCACAAACGCGCGCGAGGTGATGACCGTCTTGATCTCACACTGCCGGGCGCAATCCGCGATCACCGAACTTGATGCCGTGTAATTCAGATTGACCGGCACCTTGCCGAGAAGCATGGCCGCATAATTGACCAAGGCACCCCCGACCGACGGCGGCAACAAGATGCCCACCATTCGCTGCCCGCTCCAAACCGGACCGAGCCGCCCGGTCAGGTACAACGACTTCATCAGCACCGCGGCAAAGTTCAACAAGCCGCTGCGCTGGTCGGCCATCGAAAACAACAGCGGATGCCGGTGCGCTGTCCGTATGAAATACCATTGCAGCGTCCGCATCAACGGGCGCCGGTGTTGCCACGCTTCGCTGTTCAACTCCTGCACCGCTCGCCTGACTTCCGACGGCGTGGACGTGGGCGGCAGCGGTTTGCCGTATGTCACCGTCACCGGATACGGGAAATAGCGGGGTATCTTCCCGAAGAACCTGCCGCGTTCGTAACTGAAAATACTGCCCCAGACATTGTCCAAGCAGATCGGGATGATCGGTGCGGTCACCCCTTTCATGATCAATGTCATCCCGCGCCGAAACGGCAACAACTGACCGATGCGCGTGATTTGTCCTTCCGCAAAAATGCAGACAATCTCACCGTTGTTGATCGCCTCGGTCGCCAATCGCAGCGACCGGATCATCTCACGGGGACGTTGCTGTGAGGAGATGGGAATGGCCCGCATCGCCTTGGCAAACGGTTTGACAATCGGATTCTCGTAGATGTCCCGCAACATCACCGCCCGAATCATCCGGTCGGTGGAACCGATGATCAGCAGCGCGTCCACGAACGACACATGATTGCAGACAAACAGCGCGCCGCCCTTCTCCGGTATGTTGAGCCGGCCCTCCACGCGCAGACGATAGATGGTGTGCGTGAAAAACCAGACGAACAGCCGCAGCAACGCATCCGGCAACAACCAGCAAACATAGGCCGTGCCGGCCAGTGTCATCAACGAACCGACCAGGAACACATCCGGCGGAGTCAGATCAAGCCGCCGCAACAGGTAATTGACCGCAAACCCCATCATCACACCCCCGAAGGAAAGCAGATTCGACGCACCCAGCACCCCGCCCTTGCGCGATGGATCGGGCCGGTACTGCAGGATCGCCCCCACCGGCACGACATAGAAACCACCAAAGAAACCCAGCGCGCCCAGCAACCACCGCACGTCCCAGACACTCAGGTTGGCTTGACTGAGCATCGCGCAAAACACCGTCAACCCGATCGAGCCAAGCGGCACCAAACCGTACTCGATCTTCCGTCCGGACAAGTACCCGGCCGCCACTGCGCCCAAGCCCACGCCCACCGCAATCGAAGTCGTCAGCAGGCTGTTGTCCCGAAAACTCAGATGGAAAATCTCGTCACCATACATCGTGACGTTGATCATCAGCATCGAACCAAGGAAACTGAAATAGACGTTTCCCAACATCGCCAGCATGAGGACGCGGTCGTGCCGGACATACCGCAGTTGATGGAACAAATCGCCGAGGAAGTTGAACCGGTATGCTGCTTGGGGATTCGCCGCCGGCACGCGCGCAATCCCAAGGCTGCTGATGGTGCCCACGCCCGCCAGCCCGACTAGGATCACTCCCGACCACACATGGCGCCCGGCAAACCAATCGGCCAACAATCCCGCCGCCACCGTCCCCAGCAGGATGGCGACGTTCGTGCCCATTTGCAGAATGCCGTTGCCCCACGACAACCGGTCTTCCGTCAACAGCTCCGGCAACAAACCGTATTTCGACGGCCCGAACAACGCGCTCTGCAAACTCATCATGAACATGCACGCCAACAACAGGGGAATGTTTTGGAACAACAGCCCGACCGTCGCCGTCGCCATCACGCCAATCTCCAACACCTTCACGCCGATCGTGACGGTTCGCTTGCTAAACCGGCTGGCCAACCATCCGCCCGACATGGAAAACAGAATAACGGGCACCGCGAACAACACGCCCACCCACAAGATCAGCCAGTCTTGTTCCCCTTTGGCCAGTCCCAAACCAAGTATGATGAACGTGAGCAACATCTTGTAAATGTTGTCACTGAATGCGCCCTGAAACTGCGTGACCCAAAGCGCCCCAAACCCTCGTCGGCCCGCGCTCTCTGCCATGGAATCGCTCATGCCGCAGGCATACTAACCTTCCACCTCCCTCCACCTCAACAGCGAAACCTCCAAAACGACGCTTGCTCCCCCCTGTCGTGCCGACTAACATGTGCGCCTATGCCATTTTCAAAACTTGGTCTGTCTGAGCCTGTACTGCGCGGCGTCGCCGCCGCCGGATACACTTCCCCCACCCCCATCCAACTCCGCGCCATTCCCATGGTGTTGGAAGGCCGCGACATCATCGGCTCCGCCCAGACCGGCACGGGCAAAACAGCCGCATTCGCCCTGCCCATCCTTTCCAAACTCGCCGCGCACGGAGCTTGCCGCGCCTTGATCCTCGAACCAACACGCGAGCTGGCCGCACAAGTGGAAACTGCGTTTCGCGATTATGCCCGGTTCATGAACATCCGCGCGGTTTGCATCTACGGCGGCGTCGGCTACGGCAAACAACGCGAGGAACTCCGTCGCGGTGCGGATGTTGTCGTGGCCACGCCGGGACGATTGCTGGATTTAATGGGGCAAGGCGACATCAACCTCCGGGACATTCAATACCTGGTCCTCGACGAAGTGGACCGTATGTTGGACATGGGCTTCCTGCCCGATGTGCGGCGCATCGTCGAGAAATGCCCCAAGCAACGCCAGACCTGTCTGTTCTCCGCCACCACCCCACCGGAAATCGAGCGCCTCGCCTCGTGGGTCTTGAAGAATCCGGTCGTGATCGAAATCGGCGAACGCCGTTCTCCCGCCGAAACCGTCACGCACGCCTTCTATCCGGTCGCCGACAACCAGAAATACAATCTCCTCGAAGCCTTGCTGGAAAAAGAGAGCTACGACAGCGTTCTGATTTTCTGCCGCACCAAACACCGGGCTGACCGGATCGCTTCTTTCCTCAAAACAGCCGGTCACGCCGTCGCCGTCCTGCACTCCAATCGCACCCAGCGCGAACGCGAAGAAGCCCTGTCCGGCTTCAAGTCCGGCAAGTACGAAGTCATGGTTGCCACCGACATCGCAGCGCGCGGACTCGATGTGCAAGGCGTCACGCACGTCATCAACTACGACATCCCCCAACACCCCGAAGATTATGTTCACCGCATCGGACGAACGGGCCGCGCGCAAAAAGTTGGCGATGCGTTCACGCTGGTCGTCGCCTCTGACCTTCCCCAAGTGCAGGCCATCGAAAAGTTCATCGGCATCAAGGTTCCCTCCGTCAAACTCGAAGGATTCCCCTACCAACAAGCAATCGTGTTCCAAACGCTGGAACAGCAACGGGGTGCCGCCCCTGCCGCCCGCCGCACCAGTCCGCTCGGACATTCCATCGGCGGATCACGCCGCCGCCGCTAGCCGGTCACCGCCATGTTGGTCGTTCTCACCTTCTTTGGAATCCTGGACGTTCTGCTGGTTGCGTACATCGTCTTCGGATGCTTCAAGGGACGCAAACGCGGACTGTCCGGCGAACTTCCCCGCGTGATCGCCGCGTTGTTGCTGCTCATATCCGGCGCCGGACTATTTCATTGGACCAACACCGGCCTGAGTGAAGTCAATCAGTCCACCCTCCGCCTTGGCGGACCGATTGGATTTCTGATGATGGTCAGCCTCACCGTTTATCTGGTCATCCACTTCAAGAAACAGGTGCGCGTCTATGCCGACAAAAGGTGGCCGGACCCCACCGTGCAGCGCCGCTGGGGTATTGCCCTCGGGGGTCTGCGGGCGTTTCTGATCATGATGATCGTGCTGGTGTTCCTCGCCCAATTCCCGCGGTTTATACGCCGTCCCCTCATGGGCGGCTCGGCCATCGGCCGGT
>CAZEQV010000055.1:0-2996 GCA_964514435.1 uncultured Verrucomicrobiota bacterium | reverse complement strand
CGGTGCGTTGTCTTCATGCTGCCGCACTTCGACCCGAACTATACCGGCTCACCATAGCTCATTCGGACCAACCGGCACCTTCACGTCGTCCTCGCCGGCCGGCACCGCCGCCAAACCCAGCGCCCGCGGCTGAAATGGCCCCAGCAATTCACCATCGGCATCTTCAAACTGGCGCCGCCATACCCGGTACGCTTGCACAATCGGCTCGAAATCCGAACGGACACTCAGCCGTGAAACCCGGCGATCAAACTCCTTGGCCGGCCCAAACCGCCGCGAATACTGCATCGCCACTTTGCGAAACATCCGGCACCCGATGTTCTCGCCGAACACTTCCACCATCAGGTCGAAGTGACGCCGCATCACCGCCAGCCGCTCATCCAACGTCGGCTCCCCGGCCACCATACCGGTGGCCAGATACTGGCGGGTATGCTGGAAAACCCACGGATTATAGAATGCGCCCCGCCCCATGCTCACCGCTGCGCAGCCCGTTTCGTCGAACATCCGCTTCGCGGTCTGCGGAGTCGTCACGTCGCCGTTGCCCACCACCGGTATCGTCCGCACCGCTTCCACCACCGACCGGATCCCGGCCAGGTTCACCCCGCCGCTGAAACCTTGTTGCCGGGTTCGTCCGTGAACGATGATCGCCGCCGCGCCGGCATCTTCGAGCGCCCGCGCCAATTCCGGTGCCGTCAGGTTCTCGTCATCCCAACCAAGCCGCATCTTGCACGTGACCGGAATCTTCAACGCCGCCGCCATCGTCCCCACAAGCGCGGCCGCTTTGGCGTGATCCGCCATCATTGCCGAACCGCCGCCGTTGCGGCAGATTTTGCGGACCGGGCAACCCATGTTGACGTCCACGGCGGACACACCGAGTGATTCGAGGTATAAGGCCGCATCCCGCATCTCCTCCGGCACGGCGCCGTACAGCTGGACGGCCAACGGGCGATCCTCCGGTCGGGTTTGAATCAACTGCATGGCTTTGCGGTGTTTTTCCAAAAGCGACCGGGCATTGACCAAGTCCGTCGTGCAAAGCGCCACGCCGCCAATCTCTCGGATGACCAGTCGGAACGGAAGATTGGTGTACCCCGCCAGCGGCGACAGGAACAAATTGCCGTTGAGTTGGAGCGACCCGATGCGCATGGCATCATCCTACAACAACATCCGCCCCCCGCCAATTCCACAGGCGGGGTGCGTTTACAAACCGGGACGATTCGGATAGTCTGCCGTCATGCTTCAAATGCGGATCATTTTCCTCGGGCTTGTTTTTTGGAACATCGTGCTCATTGCGATCACCATCGCGCTCGCGTGGATGCACAAGTCGTCGCACTGGCAACATCAGGCCATGGGCGTGTTGACCGGCATCTACACGTGTTTGGTTCATTCGATCGTCATGATGCACTTCATGGGATCCGGCAAGGGCATCAAGGAAGCGGTCGAAACGCACGCGCTGCCGGATGATCCCGAAACCGGCTACAGTCGCCGCACCCGCAAGTTCAAAGCCCGCACATCGCCCGTCGCCACGTTTGGCAGTCTGTTCATCATCATCGCCGTCTGGTTGGGCGGATGGATGGACACCTCGCGAGGCAACGTGACGGCCTGGCAGTGGCATCGGTGGTTCACATGGTTCGCTGTGGCGTACAATTTGTATGCATTCCGGGTGGAATACCGCGCCATCGCCGAGAACACGGCGATGATCCGCGAGATTGACGCCCAGATCCGAGGCCGCAAATCAGAGCCGGCCAAGTGAATCCGACCGGGGTTGCCTCCATCATCCTGTCGGCCGCGGTCTCTGTTGTTTCCGCGCAATCCCCCACGCTCGTCTCCGCCACGTTCCTCGGCACGGATGGCGACGACCTCATTGAATCCGTCGCCATCGCCCCTGATAAAACAATCTACGTGGCCGGCAACACGGCGAAGCCGGTGCCCTCCGACTTTGGCGGCGTCCGCGTGGCCACGATGGGTTCAGCAACGGAATCCAGCCGGTACGGCTGCGGTTTTGTGGCGCGTTTCAACGCCGATGCGACCAAGCTGCTGGCCTACACGCAATGGTCCGCCGGTCAGGTGAAACTCACAACCGTCGCCGTCAACTCCAACGGCGTCTATGCGGCCGGGTATGCCACCCCTCCGCTCAGGTTCCCAACCGGCTTCCAACCGGCGCATCCCGCCTCGCAGGTTCCACCGCATTTCACTCCCAAAGAGCATACCGAGCGCAGCAATCCGCAGCCCGACAAAAGCCTTGCCGGCGCGCCTGTCGTGATGTGGTTGACGCATGACCTTGCCGGGATCGGAGCCGGCACGTTTCTCGAAGGCCAGCACACGATCTGGCACGTGCCGCGTCCGCTGGGCGAAGACACCTGGCAACCCACAGGTCTCGCGTTGCTCTCCAACGGCGACGTGGTCGTATGCCATGACGGGGGGCCGATTGTTCCGACAAAACCGGGCGAGTCGCCGGGCGCGTTCCATTTTTATTTTTGTCCCGATCACTTGAGCCGGTTGTCGCCTGAACTCACGGCGCGTCGCTGGAAACAAGATATCTACTCACCGGCTGTTGAACCGGTACGGGCCAGCAAAGGCTTGGGGCGCGAATGGGCTCATCCCACGTTGGGCAACGCTCGATCGTTCCGTATCCGCTCCGATGCCCGGGACAACGTTTACCTCGCCGGATGGGCGGCGTCGCGGACGACAATAGAACCGTGGTGGAGTCCGTATCTCCGCAAGTATGATTCAACCGGCAGGATGCTCTGGAGCGCTTACGAATTTGACCCGACTTCCG
This sequence comes from uncultured Verrucomicrobiota bacterium, assembly GCA_964514435.1. Classification (GTDB taxonomy): domain Bacteria; phylum Verrucomicrobiota; class Verrucomicrobiia; order Palsa-1439; family Palsa-1439; genus CAZEQV01. The sequence goes on along the minus strand of CAZEQV010000055.1, from coordinate 223 downwards.
GCAAAGATGAACGTCTCAACGGCCTCGTCTCCGATTCCGCCATTCGCAGCGTGGCGATTGACGAGGAAGGCAATCCGGTGATTTGCACGATAGGCGACGGCGGCAACTCCGTGCTCCGACGCGACCCGCGCGATTACACCCAGCCGGCTCCGTCTGCCCTGCGAGGTTCCGTTTCCGGATTCAAAGGGCGGGTGCTTTATTGGGGTGGCGTCATGCGTCTGAA
>CAZEQV010000054.1:0-14633 GCA_964514435.1 uncultured Verrucomicrobiota bacterium | reverse complement strand
CGTCCGCTTTGCGGTCGAGTGCTCGGGCGGCACCTACGTCCGGTCGCTGGCGCAGGAGATGGACCCGGACGTGGCGGCGCGGCCTTCGCAATTCGATTTGGATCATGCATTCCCGTACTTCTCGTACTTGATCGTCTCGGTCTGCCAAGGGAAGGCGGTGGAGACGCGCTCGTGGTTGCTGCGGGACGACCGCAGCCAGTTTGACGAGGAAGGCGTTGAAATCTCAACGTAACCGGCTACACTCCCCCGCTGTGAAATCCATGACCATCAAAGTGACCATTCCCACAGCCTTGCGGCGTTTCGCGGGCGGCCAAGCCACCGTGGACGTAGAAGGCTCCACCGTGGGCGAAGTGCTCGCAAAGCTGACCCAGCAACACTCCCAACTAAGACCTCACCTCTTTACCGACGACGGCAAGCTGCGAAACTTTGTCCGCGTTTACCTGAACGATGAAGACATCCGCTCCAAAGGCGATGACGCGCCCTTGAAGGCGAACGATGAAATCTCCATCGTGCCCTCCATTGCCGGTGGGGTTCTGGAGCCTGTCATCAAGGCCCGCGCCAAGCTCACCAACGAAGAGATCAAGCGCTACTCGCGCCATTTGATCTTGCCGGAAGTGGGCGTGGAAGGACAGGAGCGGATCAAGGCCGCCAAGGTGTTGTTGATCGGTTCCGGCGGGCTGGGATCACCCCTGGCGTTGTATCTGACCGCGGCGGGCGTGGGCACGATCGGATTGGTGGAGTTCGACGTGGTGGACTTCAGCAATCTGCAGCGCCAGGTGATTCATTTCACCACAGACGTGGGCAAACCAAAATTGCAGAGCGCCACGGAAAAGATCAAAGCCATCAATCCCGGCGTGAACGTGATTCCGTTTCACGCCCGAATCACCAGTGACAATGCGCTGGAGATCATCAAGGATTTCGACATCGTCATTGATGGGACAGACAACTTCCCGACCCGGTATCTCGTCAACGACGCCTGTGTCATGTTGAAGAAGCCCAATGTGTATGGGTCTATTTTCCGGTTTGAAGGAATGGCCAGCGTGTTCGCACCGCATTTCGGCGGACCGTGTTACCGATGCTGGTATCCGGAACCGCCTCCGCCCGGCTTGGTTCCCAGTTGCGCGGAAGGCGGAGTCCTCGGCGTGATTTGCGGCATCATCGGCAACATCCAAGCAAACGAGGCCATCAAACTCATCATCGGCAAGGGCAAACCGTTGATGGGAAGATTGCTGCGATTCGACGCCATGGACATGAGCTTCCGAGAATACAAGATTCCGCGCGACCCTCATTGCCCGGTATGCGGCAAGAACCCGACGATCACGGAGTTGATTGATTACGAACAGTTCTGCGGCATGGGGCGCGGCGAAGGAATGGCTTCCACCGCCGAGAGCGTTGCCCAACAAGCCGAAGGCACCGGTTCGGATGACATGGAAGTGGAAGAGGTGAAGAGGTTGCTCGACCGCCGCGCGGACTTTGTCCTGGTTGACGTGCGGGGACCGGATGAGGCCGCCATCTGCAAGATTGAAGGAGCGATCTTGTTGCCCTTGCCGGAATTGCCCCAGCGTTTCCAGGAGTTGCCGAAAGACAAGCTGGTCGTGCTGCATTGTCATCACGGTGGACGGTCGCTTCGGGCCTTGCGATTCCTGCAGAGCCAAGGCTACACCAAGCTCAGGAATGTGCCGGGCGGGATTGACGCGTGGGCCGAACGCATTGACCCCGACATGCCCCGTTATTGAGCCACCGGTACCGTATGCCCATTCATCCGACTGCCATCGTCAGCCCCAAGGCCGAATTGGACTCGTCCGTCTCGGTCGGCCCCTACGCCATCATTGAGAACAACGTCCGCATCGCAGCCGGTACAACAGTCGGACCCCACGCTTACCTTGCCGGGCACACGGAGATCGGGCGCGATAATGAATTCCATGTCGGAGCCGTGATCGGACACGTTCCGCAAGACCGGAAGTTTGACAAGTCTTGCCGGAGCTATCTGCGGATCGGCGACCGGAATATCTTTCGCGAGTACTGCAATGTTCACCGCGGCACGGAGCCTGAAACATACACGACGATTGGCAGCGACAATTTAATAATGGGCATGGCGCACATTGGTCACAATTGCGTCATCGGCAGCAATGTTGTGATTTGCAACTGCGCCTTGGTGGCCGGACATGCGCATGTTCATGACAAGGCTTTTATTTCTGGCGGCGTCCTGATCCACCAGTTCGTTCATGTGGGGCGGATGGTGATGATGTCGGGTGGCGCGCGAATCTCGCTCGATGCGCCGCCGTTCATGATCATAGCCGAACGAAACGAGTTGCACGCGCTGAATGTTGTGGGATTGAAACGCGCCGGCACCTCTGGTGAAGCCATGAAGGAATTAAAGGAGCTATTCCGCCTGTTTTTCCGGTCAGGTCTCAATGTCAGTCAGGCCATCAAGGAAGCAGATGGCAACAAAGGCTTTTCCACACAGGAAGCGTTGGAATTTCTGGATTTTGTCCGGCAGTCCCCCAACGGGATATGTCGTCCGCCAGAAAGCCAGAGGGTCAGTTCTTGATCGGCAGGGCGAGATTGCCGGCGGCGAGTCTCTCGCCGCAATCGGCCACTCGCGAAAGGGCTTCAAAAGCGGCGTCGCGAACCAAGCTGTTCTCGTCTCTTGTGGCTCGCTGAATCACGGCCACGGAGCGCGGATCGCAGATTTGACCCAAAGCCCAGATGACGGAGGCCCTGACCCGTGATTCTTTCTCCTGCGCTTGCCGGAACGCATCGTCAATCTTGCCGGTGTCAATGGTGGGCGTGGTGTCATCCTTGGGGGTTACCGGCACATTGTCGTAGTAAGGCTTCACTGCTTCCTGCAAAGGATCAACGGCACGTGGAGACTTGATCATGCCCAAGGCAACCGCTGATTCAGCCCTCACGATGGCGTCTTCGTTCTTAAGTCCGTGCTTGATGATGGGGTCAACAGCCTCTTCAGCCCTCAAATACCCCAATGCTTTGACGGAAAACACCTGTTGTTCGACGCGCTTGAGTTGGAGCACTTCGGTGAGTCCTGAATCTTGGGTGCCGATTATCGGGGACTCCCCTGAAGTGTCTCCTGCCGATCCCCGCATGCCGATCAGCATCTCGATCAGCGGCGCAATCGCGTCTCGAGAGCCCAGCTTTCCAAGCGCCTCTGCCGCGGCTGCTCGTACGAAACCAAACTCGTCACGCAACATTTTGATCAGTGCGGGCGCCACCGATTGTTCCCCAATTTCCCCCATGGCCCGCGCTGATGCGGCTCGAACGTGCGGATTGGAGTCCGTCAGCTTCAGCTTGATGGCATCCACGCTGCCTTTGGCCGAGAGGTTTTTGAGTCCATGAACAGCAGCCAATCGCACCATTGGAGAAGGGTCGGCCGTTCCTTCGACAAGAAATGGGAACTGATCTTCGCCACCGATTTCGCCAAAAATCTCCATGATGCGCAGGCGGACATCGGGATCCTCGTGGTTGCGGTGTTCACTGAGCTTGGGCAAAGCCGGTACCAACTTACGGAAAATGATGCCGCGCGCAGCATGAAGTCGTGCATTCTTGTCCTCGGCGATTATGGCGGCCACCAAAGCCTCAACAGATTCCTCAGATTTGGCGGCCGAGAGCACATCTGCCGCCCGGTCCCTAACCAAAGCAAACTCGTCTTCTTTGAGTTTACGAACAACCAACTCACGCCGGTCTGCATCGTTGACATAACCCGCCAAACCGGAGACAGCCGCAGCTCGAACGTGCCAATCTTCATCTCTGAGAGCTTCCACGAAAGCATCGATTGCTTCTTCCGCTTCTTCGTTCTTGGTGACCTTGCGAAGAGACATAACGGCTGTGGTCCGAACGGGTATGCTCGGATCTTTGAAGGCACCGAGCACATGTCTGCCGGCTGATTCCGAATCCAACGAACCGAGTGCCCGGACCGCTTCCATCCGCACCAGTTCGTCTTCATCTTTCAGCAGTTTGACCAAAGGCTCTTCGGCTATCTTCTCTCGCAAAGCACCACAAATGGCAGCCGTCATGCGACGGACTTCCGGGCGGCCATCCTCCAATCCGGCCAATTGGGGTTGTATTTTCCCTTTTTGGGCCAAGCGAAGCAAACTTCCGACGGCTGTAACTTGCACATACCGGCTTTCATCAAGAGTGAGTTGCCACAGCGCGACCACTGCTTTGTCGCCGCCCATCTCCGACAGCAACACGGCGACCAACGCCCGCACTTCTGAACGAGGATCCTTCGCCAGACCAATAAGAGGTTCGAGGGCGGGATTCTTGTCATTGATCTGTTGCTGAATGAATTCCACCGCCTCCGGTGGATACATGCGATCAAACCGGATCCGCTGGTAAACATCCCGCAGGTGAGGATCAACCGGATTGGCAGCAGTCGCGGAGAACAGACCTGCCGCCCAAGCAGCCGCCGCCAAGTTCAAGAAAACGATCCTTTTCAGTGTCCACATGATTACGTCTCAAATGAACCATGCCACGACATTCTAGCTGGGATAGCCCGGCCCTCTTCGGATACGTCCAATGCCCTTGGAAAGGCCCTGAATAAACTTGGGAAGCCCCTTCTCGATAGTTTCGCCCGGCAACATCCCTCGCATGACAACGGTGGGACCTTCCGCTCGAATCTGGGCGCGGGCAAATTGCTCGATGGCCCGTTCTGCTTCGGGGCCCGGGAACCTCAATCGCGCGATGCCCATGGCCATCAAGCGCATGTCAGAGATTACCTGCGCCAGTTCTTGAGCCCTGCCTTGATCCAGACTGAGCGCCACCATCTCGGCCCGCATTTCATCCTTTGAAATCTTTCCCTTGATCAAGGCCGCCGCCATGAACGGCTTGAATCGCTCGGTGAACAACACGCTTGGTTCAGGAATCACGGCAATAAACGAGACCGGCTCCTCCAAAAAGTCCTGCACGACAGCATACCGGTTGTTCAAGACCCCATCAAGGATGGCACGCTGCCTCTTCTCTACATCGTCCCTGGCCAAGACCAAGACATCTCGTCCCAGAAGCGAGAGCGCTGATTGCCCCATGCTCCAAAACTCATCCGGCAACTGAGTCTTCCAATAACCTTCTGTGCTGAACTTCGGGAGTCCCTCCAGATTGAGGTTCCCGAAAATATGAATGGCCACGTCTCTCAACTCACCCTCTGCCCGGTACGTCACGAGCATCAATGCGACCTCACCGGATGCCAGTTCCGTGTTTCCGCCCAACGCTTTACTGAGTTGCTCTTTAATCTGTTCCAGCAACAACGGGTTGTCCCCAAAGGCCATCTGCAGGAAAGCCGGGGAGAATTCCTTGCGCGCCGGCGATTTCGACACCATTTCCTGTCGCTTAATCGCTTCTTGAACAGCGCCTTTAACCTGGTTGGTCTCCAGATAGACCCGCCGGGCCCGCGATGTGAGATTGATCGCCAACACACCAGCCGCCAAGACAACAACCCCAACAACGCTCCAAATCAGCGCACTGGGCTTCTTGCGTCGGGCTGCACTTTTAACTGGACGTTTGGCCGCCATTGGTACTGCTCCCTATTGTGGGCGAACTTTGACGCCCTCTCCAAATTTGATTGGCTCATCTATCCCCAGCAATTCCCAACCCACGTCGTACCCCACGCGATCGGCCAACTTCCGAGCATCGCGAAACACGTCAAAACTGTCATCTCGCACCAGAAAAACCAAATATTGATCGGACGGATTGACTTTGCGCAAGAAAGCCAAAAATTGGTTGTTGGGAGTTTTCAACTCTTCGATTGTTACACCTGCGACCTCCGGTCGCGGTTCAACAGCCACCACGCCCGTCAGTAGATAACTGGGAATGACTTTATAGAACTTGTTGCCCACATTTTGCTCCGCCACCAGCCGAATCAATTCTGAGAGGTCGCCGCTCTTGGACACATTCGCTGAGGCCATGAGCTTGGTCACCTGCTCGTCCAAACCATCTTTGTCCACGAAAAACACTTGGTTGCTGCGACATTCAAAGAACGCCGGCGTCTTGTCCGTGGAAATCGCCCGGGGCACCATGAACATCTCCGGCACCTTCGTTGACTCAAACACGGTAATGATCGTGGCCATGAACAAAGCCGAAATGGAGATCGTCAGAATGTCACAAAACGACACCAGCAACATCTCCGGCGAACTTTTTCGTGGCATGCCCATGGCTGCTACTTCTGCTCCTCGTGTTTGATTCCGGCAGCGGCCTCGGCCGCCGCCCAGTCAATCTTGAAGTCGGCGTCTATTGCATCATAGCCAACGTCAATCGGTCGTTTCCCGATCATTTTCCGTACTTGCCGGTACGCTTTCACCGATCCGGGACGAACCATCACAATGATGTATTCCTTGGCGCTGCGCTCTTGAATCTTGGCCAGCATCTTCTCGAATTCATTATTGGGTTTCTGAAGCTCAAGCCATGTCACTTTCGTGCCACCGGGATAAAGAACCACATAAGGATTGTCAGGGATGTCGCCGGGATGACAATCCACATAGGATGGTGACTTCGGATTGGAAGGCTGGCTGCGAATACTGGTGAACAGCTTGAACGACACGATCTTCACCAATTCCGGATTCAGCGCGATACGCAAGGCGATCACGAACAAGATCAGACAAATCAAGCCGGTCACGATGGACATGATCGAGAGAAACCCGGTCACGTCCAAGTCCGTTTTCCCGCGTGGCTTCCTGTATGCCATAAGTTCTTCTGTCTAACCTACCACATCTGCCATCCCAACCAGATCTACAGACTGTCGTCCACGCGCGCTTCTTGGAAGACCACCTTGCGCGGCCGTGACAACTGTTTCAACAACTCGTCGCTGCTGGTCAAGTGATTGCGCAGATTCGCCAAGGTCTGTCGAAACTCGTCCGAGCCGCCCACTTGTCGCATGGCTGTTTCCAGCGACTGCGTGGTTCGCAAGACCTTGTCTATTTCCACGCCAATCTGTGAAACCTTCTCCAACTGGCGGCTGAGATCCTCGGCGGCAGACTGTAACCGTTCGCTGTACCGAGTCGTCGCGGCATCCATGGAAGCCACCGCCTGACGGAACGACTCCGCCAATTTCGCCGACAAGGAACTGAATTCGCTTACCATCTTCTCGTACCGGGCCATTTCCTTCTTGCTCAACTCTTCCACGGCATCCACGTACTTGCCGTGCGCTTCGCCGAACTGGTCGGTCAAATCCTTGCCCAATGACGTGATTTGACTGGTCAGCTCATCGAACCGGTCGTTCAGCTTTTGCTCGTTACGAGAGTAAAGCTCCAAGTTCCGTTCCTGCGACTTGCCAAACTCAGCCATCATCCGTTGTGAGCCGGTGTTGAACTGGTTGGCGACCAATTCAATCTTGCCTCCAAGCTGGGAGCCCAGCTCGCTGACGCGCTGCTCGTAATGTGTCTGAAATTGTGAGTATTTCTCGTTGATCAGGTCACCGGCCTTGGTGATGGCTCGCGTGAACACTTCCTCATACCGGTCAGGGTTCGGGAGGCGGCGGAACCCGGCATCTATCGCTTGCGCCAGTTCGTCAACCGGGAACTTCAAGTTGGCCTGAATGCCCTCCATGCCTTCCCGGATCGCATTGACCATCTTCTCCAACGGAAACTCTTTCTCGGCAGCCGTGGGCATGTGCGACACGAGCCGGTCCTCCACAAACTCATTGATGCCTTCCAGCATCCCTTCCTCGCTTCGTTCCATCACCAAGCTCGGAAACGCAGCGCCCGTCGCCCCAACCAGACCCAAGAGCGTCGTATAGAACGCGACGCCCAAACCGGTGGTGATGTTACCCACCTCTGTCTTGATGGCATCGGGTGTCACGTTAGCAGCGCTCAGGAAGCTGGCAAAGCCCGAGACCGCCAAGCTGACACCATACACCGTTCCAATGAACCCCAAAACCGGTAGCGCCCAAATAAATAGACGATTCAACCGATATGATGCGTCTGAAGCAAAAGCATCCAAATCGGCTTCCTCCTTCGCGAGTTGAGAAGTTCGGCCAAAGTCTTGGGTGTTGATCCACATGGCCAAAACCCGCCCCAACCGGGTGAGCGTCACACTCTCGGTGAACTGGGGATGCGCCTCGATTCTCTCGAAGACTGATCGCACTTTCTCCGCATCTTCAAAGTTTAACTGCTCCGGCACGAGGTCATCGTCCAACACAGCTTTCTCTGCCCTGATCTTCAACATTTTGAGCACAATATTGGAGAGAGAAAGCATCCACATCAGCATGATCAACCCTTGGAACACCACCCGATCCCAGAAAAGTTGGTCACGCCCAATGAACAAATCGCGCGCAAAAGTGCCTTTTAGCGGCCACAGTGCGGCAAAAAAGAGCACGGTCGCACCTAACCCGAGAACAAACATCTTCCAAAACTCGACGTCCATAGTGGGCCTGGTGTGGGTGGGATAGTCAACCTTGTGAGTAGCCATAGGTAAATAAGCTCCTTCTCGATCCTGGTTTTCAGGTCTGTTGGATTATTGTTTGCTTCGAGACAAACATCCTTCCGCCGCATCTCTCCGAACCACATCACCTGGGTTCAGAATTGTTGAAGTCCCGTCTGTAATCTCTTGCGGAATTCCCTGCCGCAATCTCAAATGCATCTTATTCTCTCAACCGCCACTGTCAACGCTGAATTTTCTCCACGCGTACTCCCTCGTCCGCGGCGGCCGGCCTACATGCTCCTCCCACATCTCCCACAGGCAATCCCTCACCACCTTCACCTGTTCACGACTCAACTCGACTCGATGGGCGCCCGACACCTGCTGAATCGCCAAAGACCCCAGAATCCTCTGCGCCACCCCACCCGCTTCGCGCAACCTTAGCGAGGACGCCCACCCGGCCGCCACCAGCAACTGCAATTCGAACCACACCAACACCACCGGATCCACCCGCCTCTCCACCGCCGATAGAAAATCGTCCAGCCGCTCGAACACAATCTCGCTGGCATCCTCCGCCACCGTGACCATGTCAACCAATTCGCACCCGTAAGATGCTGCCGCTACCTTGTCGGCCCCCTTTCTCAATCCCTCTCTCGCATCGTCCACCTGGCAATCCACCAACAAATGAAGGTCGCTGCGGCGACTCCGCGCAAAGACCAATTCATCCCGATAAAACAAATCCAGCCTCCCCACAAACGGTCCCTTCAACCTCCGACCGCCTTTCGCCATCGTTCTCAACTTCCCAAACTCGCGCGTGTACCAAGTCACAATCAAACTTGATTCCGTTACCGGCGAGCGCCGCAACAAAATGCCCTCTGCCCGCTCAGTTTCCATTTCCGACCGACTCGCTCCCAACCCTGCCGTCCCCGGTACCCGCAAATGGCGGCACCACCGCGCCACCCGAAATCACCATCTTCATCCCATCCCCAACCGACATTTTCAAATCAATAACTTGATTCTTGGGGACCAACACCAAGAACCCGCTGGTAGGATTTGGCGTCGTCGGTATAAAAACATTCAAGACATCCTCCTTCGTCTTGAACTGAGCTTCCCCTCCGGTCTCACTCGTCACAAAGCCCAACATATAAAGACCCGACCGGGGATACTCCAGCATCACCACCCGTTGGAAAACCGTCTTCTGCGCCCCTAAAATCGTATGGCTGACTTCCTTGACGAACCCGTAAATCTTGTTCAACAAAGGCACCCGGGCGATCGCCATCTCACTCACGCTCACCATCTGACGCCCCACCACCAACCGCGTCAACCACCCCACCAACGTCACCACCCCGGCAAACACCCCCAAGGCCACCAGCCGAAACAAAAACACCGGAAACCGCGAATCCGAAAGGTAGTCCCTCAATCTCTCCGGCAACAAAAAATTCGTCACCCAATTAAACACACCCAACAGTATCGCAATGGATGCCGCAATCGGAACCACCACCAAGAGCCCGGCAAAAAAAGACATCCGCAACCCTTTTAACTTTTCGTTCATGACCCCATCCTACCGGCAGGCTCGACCCGATGCAACCCACGCGAAACGCTTCTCTGACGACACCTTACCGCTTGCCCTTCGCCGCCGGTCGCTTCATCGTGTCCCACCGATGACGACTCCCGAAAAACGAACCTTGCTCGACTGGCTGTGCGCCAAGTTTCCGGACACACCCCGCAAACGCGCCAAACAATGGATCCTGGCCGGCCGCGTCAGCGTCAACCGCGTCGTCATCCGTCGCCCCCAAGAAATCTTGCCGGCTCCCGCCGCCACATTGACGCTGCTGGAACACATCGCCACTACGATGGCTTGCGGTCCCACCGGTATCGTCATCCATCCGCGCGTGACACTGCTGCACTTGGATCACTTCCTGGCCATCGTCAACAAAGGCCCTGGAATCCTCTCCGTGCCGGCCAAGGATGACGATGTCACCGCGCTGGGAGTCCTGGCCGACTACCTGACCGGCAAACTCCACACCGATCAACCCGCCCCGGCCGCTTACCGCCAACTCAAACCATTGCCCGTCCATCGTCTCGACCAATTCACCAGCGGCGTCTTCTGTCTGGCGATGAATCCTGCCGCCCGCGCCAATCTCATTGATCAACTCGCCTCCCAAACCATGCGCCGCCACTACATCGCCTACGTCGAAGGACGTCCCGCCAAACAACAGGGCACATGGCGAAACTGGCTCATCCTCTCCGAAAACGGCCTGCAGCAACGCATCGTCCCCAACGCCGAACCCGGCGCCATCCAAGCCATCACCCATTACGAAGTGGTGGAAACCTTCGCGCGCGCCGTCAAAATCCGGCTCCGACTCGAAACCGGCCGCAAACACCAAATCCGCGTCCAAGCTGCCCATGCCGGCCTGCCACTCATCGGCGACCGAACTTACCATCCCGACTACCGGGGCTTCTTCCCTCGCCAGGCGTTGCACGCCGAAACGCTCACCCTTCAACACCCGGACCAACCCGGTGCCGTCTTGTCCTGGACCGCCGCCCTGCCGGCCGACCTGGCAAAACTGGAAGCAAAACTCAAACTCGGCAAACGCGGATGACAACGCCCCGCATCATCGTCATCGGCGGCGGCGCAGCCGGGTTCATGGCCGCCATCACTTGTGCCGAGTCCAATCCGCGCGCCATCGTCACCGTTCTGGAAAAGGCACGGAACGTTCTCGCCAAGGTCCGCATCTCCGGGGGCGGACGCTGCAACGTCACTCACGCCTGCTTCGATGTCGGGGAATTCGTCACCCGGTACCCTCGCGGCAGCCGTGAACTGATCGGCCCCTTTCAAAGATTCCAAGCTCGCGACACCGTGGAATGGTTCGAGAACCGCGGCGTGAAACTCAAAACCGAACCCGACGGCCGAATGTTTCCGGTCACCGACGATTCAAGCACGATCGTCGAATGTCTGACACGATCCGCCAAGGCAGCCGGCGTCCAAGTCCTCACCCGATGCAACGTCGAACGCGTGGAAAAAGGCGCCGAGTTTTCCCTGCAACTGACATCGGGCGAAGTCCTGCGATGCGACCGGTTGTTGTTGGCGACGGGCGGCAGCCGGTCAGGTTCCGGATCGCACCTCGCGGAAATGCTGGGACATTCACTCACGCCGCCCGTCCCGTCCTTGTTCACGTTTCACATCGAAACTCCCTGGCTGCGACAGTTGCCGGGCCTGTCGGTGGAATCTGTTGAGGCAAGCGTACCGGGCACGCCCTTGCGGGAACGGGGGGCAATGCTGATCACCCATACTGGGTTGAGCGGTCCGGCAATCTTGCGGCTGTCGGCATGGGGCGCGCGACTCTTTCACGATCAGGCGTACCGGTTTCCCTTGCTGATCAATTGGCTGCCGGAATTCGAACCGGGACAGTTGGGAAATCAGCGCGAAACGCAACCGGCCAAACTGGTCGTGAACACGCCGCTGCCTCCCCTACCCGCCCGCTTGTGGGAACAATTGGTGTTGGCAGCCGGTATCTCCCGCGAAACCCGGTGGTCGCGCGTCACCCGACTGGAACTCCATCGTGTGTCACAGCAGTTGACGCGCACCGAATTGACCGTCACCGGCAAGAGTCTGAACAAAGAAGAGTTTGTGACCTGCGGCGGCGTGTCGTTGAAGGAAGTGAACTTCAAAACCATGGAGAGCCGAACCTGTCCGGGATTGCACCTGGCCGGCGAGACTCTCGACATTGACGGCCTTACCGGTGGGTTCAACTTCCAAGCGGCATGGACAACCGGCTGGATCGCCGGTCGCTCCCTGGCGGGTTGAACGCTGCGATTGACCTCACCCCGTCAAACAGGACTCACAAGATGTCGTCCACCCAGCTCAGCGCCGCCATCATGTTGGGGAAGCCCATCGTGGTGACGGAGAGCAACGCCACGTGCCGAATCTCCGCCTTCGTGCAACCGGCCTCCAGCGCCTTGCGAGTGTGCGAATGCACCGCGCCCTCATGCCGCGCGCCGATGGCGATGGCCAGCCCGATCAGCGCCCGCGTCTTGGCGTTGAGCGGGCCGGCTTGTTTGGCGGCCGCGCCCAGTTGCGCATACGCCTCCGCCACCGCCGGATAGTCTTTCTGGAATTTCAAGAATCGTTTTGGAATCTTCCGCATACGGCCTCCCATTCTTGTGGAGTGTTGACGTTGACAATCGGCGCGGCGGCCACGGTCTTGACGGAGATCTGCGCCAGCAACCGGCGCAGCGAATAGTCGCCCGTGGCAATCTGCGCTTCGATGACCGGCACAATGCGCGCCGAATACGCGGCGTGCAACGGCTCGCCCGGAATCGCCACCGCATCGTAGCCGGGTAGTTGCGCGGCCATGGCGCGGATCAGCGCGGCATCCAGAAAGGGCATGTCGCAGGCCACGACGAAAATCTCCGGCGCGCGCCGCAACGCCGTGAGCAATCCGCCGATCGGCCCCAGTCCCGGCCGATCATCGTCGTGGACAACCAGCACTTCGGGAAAACAAGCGCGCAGCACCGCGACGCAACGCTCCGCCAACGGTTGCCCGTTGAACTCCAACGTCGCCTTGTCGCGCCCCATGCGCGTGCTCTTGCCGCCTGTTAACACGACTCCCGTCATCACACATAAAGTGTAGCCGGTTGCTTCAGCGATTTCACAGTATAAAGTTCGGCACACCACGCACAACTGCCGGGCGTCGACCGGCTCGATCTGGGCTAGCACCTTCCCCGGCCGCCGCATCAACAGTGCCCCAAAGTACGTATGCCGCCTAAAGACAAAGTAGATGCAGAGACATCCAACCGCCCCCTTCTTGGCGCGCAGTTTATGCGAGACTCCGCTTGACAACATCTGACCTACATCAACTAATCGCACGAAGTTGATGACTTGATCCGACTATCATAGAAAGACATCACACATGAATCATCATTCACCCATGAAGGTTTTGCTGACGGGCGCCGCCGGCAGAATCGGCCTCTCACTGACACGCGATTTCCGGGACCGATATCGGCTTCGCCTCACGGATTGCCGGGAAACACCCGCGTCACCGGACATCATCCGCGCTGACCTGACCGACCGCGCCGCCACAGCCGGTCTCGTGGCCGGCATGGACGTGGTGGTGCATCTGGCCGCCGATCCCCGGACTCGCGCCACGTTCGACGAGCTGCTCAATCCCAACATCATCGCCGTGCACAACATTCTGGATGAATCCGTGAAGGCCGGCGTGAAACGTGTCGTGTTCGCCAGCACCTGCAACACGGTCACCGCCTACCCTTACGATGTCACGGTCCGCGTTCATGACCCGGTGCGTCCGCCCAATCTCTACGGCGCGACCAAGGCATTTGGCGAAATCATGGGGCGTGTCTTCCATGAGCAACACGGGCTGGAGTTCATCGCGCTGCGGCTCGGCGCATTCCAACACTATGACAGCTCGAAGACGGAGGCTCCGTGGTTCCGCAACATGTGGCTCAGCCCTCGCGATTGCGCCTCGCTGTTCCGCCTGGCCATTGAAAAGCCCGGCATCGGATACGCCATTGTCTTCGGCACATCCGTGACGGATCGCGAATACCTCAGCCGGCGCGAAGCCCGCGAGATTCTCGGCTACGAACCGCAGGACAGCACCCGCATCCTGTTTCCATTGCCGCCCGTCGCTCAAACGGCCTGAGTTCGCTGCCGCGCCACGTTCTCCGTGATTGAACCGGCGCGGCGCGGCTCGTATAACGTCGCCCACATGAGCACGGAAATACCCAAGACATACGAGCCAAAAGCTGTTGAAGAAAAATGGCACGCCCACTGGCTGGCCAAGAACCACTTCGTCGCCAACCCGGCCTCCGCTAAACCGCCCTACTCCATCGTCATTCCCCCGCCCAACGTCACCGGCGTGCTCACGATGGGACACGTGCTCAACAACACGCTCCAGGACATCCTCGCCCGCCGCAAACGAATGCAGGGCTACGAAGTGCTCTGGTTGCCGGGCACCGACCATGCCGGCATCGCCACGCAAACCGTCGTGGAACGCACCCTCCGCAAACAAGGCGCCATCAAACACCGTGACGACCTCGGACGCGAAAAGTTCCTCGAAAAAGTCTGGGAATGGAAAACCAAACACGGCGGCATCATCATCGAACAGTTGAAGAAACTCGGCTGCTCCTGCGACTGGTCCCGCGAACGTTTCACGATGGACGAAGCTTATTCGCAAGCCGTGCTCCGCGTGTTCGTTGATCTATACAAGAAGGGCTGCATCTACCGCGGCAAACGCATGGTCAACTGGTGCCCG
>CAZEQV010000053.1:0-14688 GCA_964514435.1 uncultured Verrucomicrobiota bacterium | reverse complement strand
AGCCGACGCATTTCTCCTCGATGATCGTGAAGTGCAACAGGTCTTTGCAGACCCTGGCGGGACAGCGTTTCTCAACACTGTGCGCGAGGTATTCGTCTCGGAAATACTTCAGCGTGGTCAATACCGGGTTCGGCGCGGTCTGGCCGAGGCCGCACAGGCTGGCGTCTTTGACCATCTGCGCGAGTTCTTCGAGTTTGTCGAGGTCCTCGAGTTCCGCTTCGCCACGGCTGATGCGGTCGAGGATGTCCAGCAGTTGCCGGGTGCCGACCCGGCAGGGCGGACATTTGCCGCAGCTTTCGTCGCAGCAGAATTCGAGGAAGAACCGCGCCACGTCCACCATGCAACTGTCTTCGTCCATGACAACGAGGCCACCGGAACCCATGATCGAGCCGAGCGCCTGCAACGTCTCGTATTCGACCGGCGTGTCGAGGTGTTGCTCGGGGATGACGCCACCGGACGGGCCGCCGGTCTGCACAGCCTTGAATTTCTTGCCGTTGGGGATGCCGCCGCCGATTCCAAAGATGATTTCGCGCAGAGATGTGCCGTAGGGCACTTCCGCCAGGCCGGTATTCTTGATCTTGCCGGCGAGGGCGAAGACTTTGGTGCCTTTGGTTTTGGCGGTGCCGATTTGGGAATACCAAGCCGCACCTTTGCGGATCACGATGGGAACCGTGGCCCAAGTTTCCACGTTGTTGATGTTGGTGGGTTTGTCCCACAACCCGCGCTGCGCCGGGAAGGGCGGACGCGGTTGCGGCTGGCCGCGACGACCTTCGATGGAACGCATCAACGCGGTTTCTTCGCCGCAGACAAACGCGCCGGCGCCGATGCGCAGTTCGAGGTCGAACTGGAAGCCGGTCTCGAAGATGTTCTGGCCGAGCAAACCGAGTTCATAGGCTTGTTTGATGGCGGTCTGAAGACGTTTGACGGCCAGCGGATACTCGGCGCGGATGTAGATGTAGCCGTTGTTGGCGCCCATCGCATACGCGCCAATCGCCATGCCCTCGATGATCTTGTGGGGGTCGCCCTCGAGCACGGCGCGGTTCATGAACGCCCCGGGGTCGCCTTCGTCGGCGTTGCAGATGATGTAGCGGGGTGTGACCGGGTTCTTGGCGGTCAGTTCCCATTTCACGCCGGTGGGGAAACCCGCGCCGCCGCGTCCGCGCAACCCGGCCGCCTTGACCTCGGCGATTACGTCGGCCGGCTTCAACTGGGTCAACACTTTCCCGAGCGCGCTGTAGCCGTCGCGGGCGATGTATTCCTGGATGTTTTCGGGGTCAATCAACCCGCAGTTTTCGAGGACGATCTTCTCTTGTTTGGCAAAGAAGCTGAAGTCCTGCTGGGTGTTGACGGTCACGGCGGAGACGTCGTCCTTGGGCAGCAAGGGTGTATAGGGGCGTCCCTTGATGAAATGTTCCTCGACGAGTTTCGGCACGTCGAGGGCCGTGACGCGCTGGTAGAACGTGCCTTCCGGGTGGACGAGCATGACTGGGCCGAGGTCGCACGGTCCCATGCAGCCTGTTTCGACGATGCGAATCTCGTTGTCCAGCCCGCGGGCCTTCAATTCCTGGGCCAGCGAATCTTTCAGGGCGTTGCCGCCCGCGCTGATGCAACCGGCACCCGCGCAAACCAAACAATGGGCGCGTATCATGGCTTCTTCTCTTTGCCCACCGCGAGTTTGTCCACCGGTGTGCCCTTGGCCAGATGTTCGGCGACGATCTGCTTGGCCTTCTCGGCATCGAGCCGGGCGTAGGTGGTTTGTTCGCCGTCGGCGCGTTCGATGCGCACGACCGGCTCGACTTCTTCGAGGCCGATCTCGCCGGTCACGCGCACTTCCACGTCGGACAGGCCGCGTTTCTCGATCTCGTCGAGCATGGTTTTCATCACGTCACGGGCGCCGGCCGCGATGCCGCTGGTGCCCATGCTGACGACAACGCGATACTTTTTGTTGCCCTCGCGCAACGCGACTTGCTGCTGCGCTTTTTCCTTGAGGCGTTTGAGGTCTTCGAGGTTCATGTGGTTTTTCCTTCCTGGGAACTGAATCGGACAGCTCCCTCATCCGAACGATAGTTGAGTTGAACGTCCACGGTCGGTCCGGCGGCGCACAACGCCAGGACGGTATCCTGCAGGTTGCCCAGCGGCGGACGGTCCACGTGGTTGTAGCGCATCGAGGCGATCACGCTCGTGCCCTTGCCGGGCTGCGAGCGCACGTCGAACGTCCCGCCGCCCATCTCCGAGACCTGCCGCAACAGCGCCAGGCCGAGGCCGATGGATTTCTTGCGCTTGGTCTTGCTGCTGGCACGGCGTTGCTGCAGCACGCGGCGCAACGTGGCCGCATCCATGCCGTGTCCATCGTCGCGCACGCGCAGAATCAGCCAGTTGCGTTTCTTGCTCTCCAGCACGGAAATCTCCAACCGCCGCGCGCCCGCTGTCAGCGAGTTCATGGCGATGTCGAGAATGTGCAGGGAGAGGTCTTCAAACATACTTCTTGAGGTCCTTCTGGCAGAACTTGACGACCTTGTCGGGCGACAACTTGCCGTACACGTCGTCGCCGATGGCGATGGCCGGGGCCATGGCGCAGGCACCGATACAACGGGCGCTGTGCAGGCTGAACAAGCTGTCCTTGGTGGTCTCGCCTTCCTTGATGTTGAGCTGTTGCTGGAGGCGGTCCATGATCAGTTGGGCGCCCCGCACGTGGCAGGCGGTGCCCCGGCAAACCATGATCTGGTGTTTGCCGCGCGGCACGAGCGTGAACAAATGGTAGAACGTGACCACGCCATAGACCTGCGCAACCGGCAACTTCAGCTTGCCGGAGACGTAGCGCAACACGTCGGCGCTGAGGTAGCCGAACAGTTGTTGCGCGGCGTGCAGCACTTGGATCAAGGCCGTCGGCTCGGCATGGTAGTGCGAGATGGTTTCATCGAGCGACGCAAACCGGGCGTCGCCGCTCGGGTGCGAAGTGATCACGGAACGGATGGTTTGGGTTTCTGTCATCGGAATCCTGCCTCCCAGAGTTTGCCGGCGGCTTGATAGGTGCTCAGGGGCGTGGCGATGATAGCAATGCCTTCCTGGTCAGCCTCGGCGATTATGGCGGGGTCGGGTTTGCGACCGCACGTGATGAGGATGGCGGCGACGTCTTTCATCGCGGCCACCGAAACGATGTTGCGATGAACTTGGACGGTGAGCCAGAGCACGTCTGGTTCGGCGTGCGCCAGCACATCGCTCAGCAAATCGGAAATGTAACAGCCGGCCACCTCGGCGGGCACGCTGTCGGTGAGAACCTGAGCCTGCAAGTCCGGCAGGATTGGCTGCAACCGGTAGTTCATGGTTTTTCTCCCGCTTTTCGCAGCAAAACTTCCGAGCGCAGCCGGGTGCCATGGTCGGTGGACTGGATGTCCAGATGGTCGGAACAACGTTTGATGTTGGGCAATCCCATGCCGGCCCCGAAGCCGAGTTCGCGTGGCAACCGGCCTGCCGTGCTCCAGCCTTCTTGCATGGCTTGTTCGATGGACTCGATACCGGGACCCACGTCGTTGGCCTCAATGACCACGCGGTCGGGGTCAATTGTGACGATGATTTCGCCGCCGAGTGAATGGATGATGATGTTGGTTTCCGCCTCGTAGGCCACGACGGCGGCGCGACGGCGCACTTCGGGATCAATGGCGCGGTCGCGCAGGATCTGGCGCATCCGCTGCGAGATCTTGCCGGCACTGTCATAGTCACCGGTTTTGACCGCTGCCCGGATCACTTGCCGGTCGGCTGCCCTGTCGGCGGCTTGTGAGGCCATCAGCAGGGCTTCGTGCGCAAGGGCTTCTTCAGCGCGTTTTTCCAAATGATGCATCAGACAGGTGGTGATATCGCCACGGGTGATCATGCCCACGAGACGGTCGCCGGTGTCCAGGACCGGGAAACGGCCAAACCCGTGCCGGTCAAACTCGGCCACCGCCCGCAACAACGAGTAGTGATCCCGTAACGTGACGAGATTGGTGGTCATGTGCTTCTCCGCGGGATCGTTGATGTAACCGTGATCGAGTGCGTTGATGATGTCCTCGATGCTAATGAGACCAACAAGTTTGCCGTTGGGCGTGATGGGCACACCGGAGAATTTGTGTTGCTTCATCAGATTTTGGATGGTGCGCAGCGAATCAGATGGCGCGGCGGTGACCGGTGGCTTGCTCATGGCATCGCGCACGCGCAATTCATAGACAAGAACCTGCGCAACCGACACCTTGCGCGGTTCGCCCACGTCAGCCCCCCTCAGGCTGGCAGCAGGCATGGTGTCCATGACAATCACCCCCCTCGCGGACGGGTCATCGTGGCTCGAACCAGCTCCAAGAATTCGCCATTTTCCCCGCCGAAGGAGACCCCACCGGATAGCTTTCGTTTCACCCCGTTTGTGATTCTGTTTAACCCGGCAAGGCTCCCCTCGGCGAAGGAATCGGTCTGGCGCGCTTCGTGACGCGCCGAGGAAGAAAGTGTCGCGGTCGGGGGCAGCTTCGCCTCAAAAGACTCGAGTGTCTCGGGTCGCAGTTTGGCGAGCTCGAGTCCGAAACGAACGACGGCATCGGTGGCTATGATGCTGGTGCCGTCCGCATTGGTGACGATGGCGAAGCAACTGCCTTTGGGCAACGGCTGGCGTGAGAACCCGACCGCGAAAGTCGGCCGATACTGCAGCGCGCTTGTCGTTTCGACTCGCGAGCTGGCTTTACATTGCACAGTAACGTTCATTGGCAGACATCCATTTAGCAACGGCCTTGCCACCTGTTTGCCGACAGTCCCCAATACCAGCACAACCGGCTCGCCATGTGACGGTTATGGCTTGTGCATTTTTTCACAATCTACCCATTCAAGGCCGCTGAAACAGGACATTATGTCAAGCATCGCCACTGACGATGACAACTTGGCAAAGGGAGTTTGGACTATAATCGTCTCGCAATTTTTCTGTTGGTACTGCCACACAACGAGTTCAACAGACTCTCCCGCAAATGGTATCGGCCGTGCTCATCAGCGGCTGTCGTCGTGTACACTGACGCCTCTCCCCGTGGCGATTCTGTGATGTTGGAGATTTGCGGATGTTGCGCCTTACGTTGCCGGCTATTCTTGTATGGATCTTCGTCTCTCCCCATACACAACCGTTGCACGGCGCTGACACTTCCTCAATCGAGAGAGAGAATGAAGCGTTACGCCAACGCATGGAGAAACTGGAAGTGGAACTTGCCGAGATCAAAACGCTGTTGGTCGAGCGCACCGGCTCCGTTCCCGCCAAGAAACCGGGCGGCGTGCAGTTCGCCCTCTCCGGCTACATCAAATTGGACGCAGCCTACGATGATTCCCGTGTGTCAGTCGGGAATTTCGCGCGATGGGCTGAATCCGAACGGGTCCGTCCCGATGACGATCAATTCAGTATGACCGCGAATCAAACGCGGCTGGCTCTCCAAATTACCGCGCCGGATGCGGGACAACTGAAAACCACCGGACGTATCGAAGTTGATTTCTACGGGGGTGGAACGGCTGAGAACAAACCAGAACCCTTGTTGCGGCACGCATATCTCAACGCCAACTGGTCCGAGTGGGGGGTATCGTTGCTGGCCGGCCAGACCTCCGACGTGATCGCCCCGCTGTCGGCACCCACCATCAATTATTCCGCGGCTTGGTGGCAGGGCAACATTGGATACCGGCGACCGCAGTTGCGGTTGACTCAAGAGTTCAAGTTCCGCGATACCGGCATCAAACTGGAAGCAGCCGCCACCCGCACGATTACCGGGAGAAAGTTCATCTACACCGATTCCAATGACCCCGATACCGGCTCGGACTCCGGCTTTCCCACCGCGCAGGGACGGTTAAGCGTGGCCACCAAGCTCGGAGAAAACAGCCGCCTCACACTTGGCCTGTCGGGTCATTGGGGGCAAGAAGAACAACATCTCGACTCAATGGGAAAGGACCGCACGATTGATTCATGGTCGGTGAATGTTGACGCAACCTTGATGTTGACGAAATGGCTGTCGCTGCAACTGGAAGCATTTCACGGGTTCAATCTTGACACATATCTAGGGGGCATTGGCCAAGGATATGATACGATCAACGCTGAGGGAGTTGAAGCTGTGGGCGGTTGGGTGGCCGTTTCGCTGGGACCGTGGCACAACTGGCAATTCAACATCGGAGCCGGCTGTGATAATCCCTACGATGGAGATATGTCGGTGACCACGGCTCGGACGTTCAACTCGGTTGTATTCGGCAACGTCTGGTATTCGTTCAGCGCGAATCTGTCGTTGGGATATGAGCTCTCGCACTTGCACACCGAATACAAAGATGACGAGAACGGAAACGCGTTGCGCCAGCAACTGGCCGTGCTGTTCAAGTTCTGATGCAGATTCAGTACTGCAGCTTGACCATCACACCGAAGGCGACCGGCTCGCCGGGAACACCGCCGCCGTTGGGGTAGTTTAGTTCCGGCACGATACGGACAAAGTGTTCCGTGTCGGTCAGGTTCCGCCCGAACAGATAGACTGAGTAGTGTTGGGTCTCGTAGCCAATTCGGGCATTGAGCAGACCGTAGCTTGATTCGGTGAACGCCGGTGTGTTGACTTCGTCGTAAAACACCCGTCCCATCTGCTGGTATTCCACCCGCGCCAAGAAGCCGCAACGATGCCGGTACTGCAACGCCACGGTGCCGCTGAGATTGGGAATGTACGGCAACCGGTTTCCCTTCAGACTCGCGCCCGTGGAAGGATCGTCAAAATCCTCAAACACCGCGTGTGTGTATCCAAGCACACCGGAAAGCTCCAGCCCTTCACACAAGATCACTCCCAATTCCGCTTCCGCCCCGTATGCGCGAGCGGCATCTGCGTTGAAAATCGTGAGATCGGTGGTGCCGGTAATGCTGCGTTCCACTTGGTAATCCTTGAAATCGTTGTAAAAGCCGGTGAGGTCGGCCCGCAATTTCCCTTCCCGCCACAGCGTCTTCACACCGAGCTCGCTCGACCACAGTCGTTCGGTGTCGTATTCAGGCGAGGCGGGCGGGTTGATGAATGCGGAATACCCGCCCGGCTTGTACCCCAAACCCGTGCTGGCAAACACACGAACGTTCTTCGTTGCCTGAAAGCCCACTGACAGCTTCGGTGACACGTTGAAGAAATCCTGATCCTCAGAAACCTCCGGTGCCGGACCGAGGATGGAGTTCTTGTTACGCTCAATCTTCTTCTCGGTGTAATCCAGCCGCGCTCCCAGGGTGAACTCCCACCGTTCCCTGCCGGCATAGGTCACGCGTCCCAGCAACGCGTAGTTGTCATCATCCAGCTCGGACAGTGTTTGCTCCGTAAACACGAAACCGGGCACGGGCACGTAGAATCCGCGCGTATCATCCCCCTCACGCTTCGATGAGCCGAAGTAAAACCCGGCAGACCAACGCCAGTCGCAATCATCCAAAGATTGAGCGCGCAATTCCTGTGACCAAAGCTCCTGTTGCTGCTTGATCAACGCGGTGTTGCCGGCTGTCGGCGTCAAGTCGAGATCCAACGTCAACGGATCAATCTTGTAATCCCGCCGTGATGTAATGGATGTCAGACTGAATGTGTCGAACACCTTGGAAATCTTGGCTGCTTGGAAATTGGACTCGGCCTTGGACAGCGATTCCGCATCCGAGTGAACCTTGTAGGGATCGCCTGAGAGCTTTACGATCCGGATGCCGTCATCGAACTTCTCCATGCCGCCCAGCAAGGAAACCTCCCAACTTTCATCCGGTTTCCACACCAGTTCGCCGCGACCGCGCCACGCTTCCTGGTCGTCGGCGCGCTGGTCCAACTCCACGTTGTCCACCCAACCTGCCGTATCCGCATACCCACCGGCCAACGACAAGTACAGTTTGTCCTTCACGACCGGTCCCATCGCGCCCACTCGTGCCGTCTGACTGTCAAAACTCGCCTGGCCGCCCGACACCCAGCCCTCCCAACGATTCGAGGGACGACGAGTGATCACATTGATGACACCGGCTTGGCTGTTCCGCCCAAACACAGACCCTTGCGGCCCGCGCCAGACTTCGATTCGTTTCACCGCCAGCAAATCAGTCGAATAGGTGAACGCGTCGGCAAACGGCACATCGTCCACGTACAACACCAACGACGGATCACTAAAGAATTGCGTGTTGGCCGCGCCACGCATTCCATAGATCGCCCCAAATGACCGCGTGACCGACGGACTCAGGGAAAGATTCGGCACGCGCATCGGCAGATTCTCCAGCGAAATCAAACCGAGTCCGTCCAAGCCATCACGCTCGAATACCGCCAAGGACTCATGGGGTTGGACATCCGAGTAACCAACAACCACCGGTGGCAACTGCACGGGTTCACTGGTCCCGGCCACCGCGATGCGCGCCAACAAAAGCATACCGATCAGGCTTGCGAAATTTTTCATAGGCTGAATTAACCCCATGCAGCCGGTGAGGTTGTGGGAATTTTTCGCCCCTTGCAAGAGAGAATCCCCCCGGCTACAACACCCGCATGAAATCCACAGCGGTTCTGATGCTCATCGTGCTTGCCGGCTGCTCGACGTTCTCCCATCAGTGGCAACAACCGCCCAGCACAACCGACCTCACCGGCCCGTGGGAAGGCACATGGCGCAGCGATGTCAACGGACACAACGGCAAACTCCTCGGTGTCATCCAACGCGATGACCATGGCCGGTACGTGGCACACTTTCGTTCCTGGTATGGCATGATCTTTCGATTCAGCAGCTCGGTTGTCTTGGAACATGAACGCACCGGTGACAAGCACGTGCTGCGGGGAGCCGCCGACCTCGCCAACTGGGCCGGTGGCCGGTACGAGTACGCCGGCACTGCTACCCCTACCCATTTCACCTGCACCTACCGTTCCCGGCACGACCAAGGCATCTTCGAAATGAAACGCCCCCACAGTAGCCGCCGGCAATCTTCCGCGGGGCGGTAATTGCGGTTGATGATGAGGGTAGCCGCCCGTATAGTGCCGACATGAAAAAGTTTGTAATCGCCTTGGGTTGCATGTTCTTGCTGAGCTTCTCCGCTTCCGTCGAAGCCGCCGGTGATGATCCACCAAGCGGGCACAACGCGTTGCGCAAACTCGGACGCGGACTGGCCAACATTTTGTTTGGCTTCACCGAGGTTCCCAACCAGTATTCCAAGACTCAAGCCAACCATAGTGGAGCGGCGGCCGTTACCTACGGTCTCGGCAAAGGGATTGGCCGCTGGTTTTGGCGTGAATGTATTGGCGTGTACGAAGTGGTCACCTTCCCCTTCCCCGCTCCGGCAGGCTACAAACCCATCATGGCTCCAGAGTTCCCCCTCGAAGACATCGAGCCTTGATCAAGTCTAAGGGTTGCCTGACGGCCGATGCCTTCCATCACCCCCAAAGTCCTGACCGTCACCGACCTCACCCGTCGCATCAAAGATACGCTGGAACAATCGTTCCCATCCGTCTGGATCGAAGGTGAGATCTCCAACCTCCGCCAACCGGCTTCCGGCCACGTCTATTTCACGCTCAAGGATGCCGGCGCCCAAATCAACTCGGTCGCCTTTCGCAGCGCCGCCTCCCATCTGAGATTCAAACTCAAAGACGGTCTTGCTGTTGTCGTTCACGGCGACATCAGCGTGTACGAGAAGAGTGGACAGTACCAAGTCATCGTCCGTCAGATACAACCCAAGGGACTTGGCGTCCTCCAACAGGCGTTCGAGGAACTCAAACAACGCCTCTCCCGTGAAGGACTCTTCGATCAAGCGCGCAAGAAACCCTTACCGGCCCTGCCAACCCGCATCGGTCTGATCACATCACCGACGGGCGCGGCCATCCGCGATTTCCTCAACATCATCGGCCGACGTTTTCCCAACATCCACATCGTGATCAATCCGGTGCGCGTCCAAGGACAAGGCGCCGCCGAAGAGATCGCCTCCGCCGTGGACGAGTTCAACGCCCTCCGCGAGCGGAGACAACTGGCCATGGATGTCATCATTGTCACCCGCGGCGGAGGTTCGCTGGAAGACTTGTGGGCGTTCAACGAAGAAGTCGTCGCCCGCGCCATTGCCCGCTCCCAGATACCGGTCATTTCCGCCGTGGGCCACGAGATAGACTTCACCATCTCCGATTTCGTGGCGGATTTGCGCGCCCCGACCCCGAGCGCGGCCGCAGAACTGGTCATCCGCAGCAAACAGCAGTTCGTTGACCTTCTCGCGCAAACCCAACGCCGACTCTCCCAAGACCTGCAACTCCGATTCTCCCAAGCCCGGCAACGGCTCACGGTCTTGGCCGGCAGCCATGTGTTCCGCCAACCGGCCGACCTCGTCCGCCAACACGCCCAACAAGTTGACGACCTTCAACGCCGGCTCCTCCAAGCGGCCGATGAGCTTACCGGCTCGCAACGCAACCGGTTAAATATGGCCGCGGAAAAGCTCAAGCTTCTTACCCCGCAGGCCTGCCTGCAACGCTCGGCCGTCCGCCTGGAAACACAGGCACGGAGGCTCCGCGACATCGCCCCCCGTTATCTTCAGCTTGCCGGACAACATCTCCGGACCGTCGCTGGGCGGCTCGACTTGCTCAGTCCGCGTTCGACCCTCAGCCGCGGCTACAGTATCACGCGCCTCACCGATACCGGCAAGGTCGTGCGCCGCGTAACCGACGTGACAACAGGAAGCACCATGTCCACCATCGTCCTTGATGGTCAAATTGCTTCTGTGGTAACGTCTGCGCTCCGACTGAATGAAACCAAGGAAGAAAACAGCTAACGATACCGGTTCTGTTGCCGGCCCCAGTTTCGAGCAAGCCATCGAGCAGCTCGAAAAAATCGTGGCCGACATGGAAAACACCGAATTGCCGCTGGAAGAGCTGCTCAAGAAATACGAAGAGGGCACCACCTTGGTGCGTTTCTGCACGAAGAAGCTTGATGAGGCCGAACAGAAGATCGAACTGTTGACGAAAAAGAAAGACGGGGCCATCGAACTCAAGCCATTTGCCGCCGACGAATCTGGCAAAGTGAAAGAATCGGACGAATCAACCGAAGATGAGACGCGGTTGTTCTGATTCGGAAAGCAAAGGAGCCACAGCATGGGACGTTACCTTGACATGATCAATTCACCAGCGGATGTGAAGCTCCTGACACAGGAGCAACTCCACACGCTCGCCCAAGAGATCCGCGAGGAACTCATCAACGTTCTCAGCAAGAGTGGCGGCCACCTCGGTCCCAACCTTGGTGTGGTGGAATTGAGCATCGCCATGCACCGCGTCTTCAATTCGCCCAAAGACCGCTTCGTCTGGGATGTCAGCCATCAAGTATACGTCCACAAACTTCTCACCGGACGACGCCAAGTGTTCCACAAAATTCGTCAGACCGACGGCCCCATGGGATTTGCCTTACGCGAGGAAAGCCCGCACGACTGTTTCGGCGCCGGTCATGCCGGCACCGCCTTGTCCGCCGCGCTCGGCATGGCCACCGCGCGCGACCGTTCCGGCACCGATGAACAAGTGGTGGCTGTCATTGGTGACGCCGCGCTGACCAACGGCATCACGTTCGAGGCGCTCAACAACATCAAGCACTCCACGAAACGGATCATTGTCATCCTCAATGACAACGAGTGGAGCATCGCCAAGAACGTCGGCGCCATTTCCGACTACCTTAACCGGATCGTCACCCATCCCCGGTACGCGGCCGCCCACAAAAAATGGGAGTCGTTCCTCAACCGCTTGGGACCGGATATTGCCAAGATGGAAAACAAGGTGGAGGAAGCGTTCAAGAGCCTCCTCGTGCCCAGCGTGTTGTTTGAAGAATTCGGCCTGCGGTACCTAGGACCGATGGATGGCCACAACCTGCCCAAACTCATCGAGACGCTCGAATGGGCCAAACAACAAGACCAACCCATTCTCATTCACATCCAGACCATCAAAGGCAAAGGCTACGAGAAAGCCCTCGAAGACCCGGCCACCTTCCACGGCACCGGGCCGTTTGACGTGGCCACGGGCAAAGGCCCGAAGAAAAAAGAAGGCGCGCCACCCGCCTACCAGGATGTCTTCGGCGAAGCGATGGTGCGTTTCTGCGACGTGAACAGCAAACTTGTCGGCATCACCGGTGCGATGCCCACGGGCACCGGCTTGATCAAGCTGTGCAAGGCGAAACCCGACCGGTATTTCGATGTGGGCATTGCCGAGGAACACGCCGTCATCTTCGCTGCCGGCATGGCCACGATGGGATACAAGCCGGTATGCGCCATCTACTCCACGTTCCTCCAACGAGCCTACGACTGCATCATCCACGACGTGGCGTTGCAGAATCTCGACGTGATCTTCGCGATGGACCGCGCCAGTTTGTCCGCCAACGACGGCCCCACGCATCACGGCCTCTTCGACATTGCCTACGGCCGCTGCATTCCCGGTGCCACACTCATGTCGCCCAAGGACGAAGATGAACTTTGCGACATGCTTTGGACGGCCCTGCAACTTCACGGCCCCATCATGATCCGGTATCCTCGCGGCAACGGCGAAGGCGTGCCCATCAAACAACACCCCGCCATCCTCCCCGTCGGCAAGGCCGAAGTGCTCCAACACGGCACCGATGTCGCCATCTTCTTCTACGGCACCGTGCAGAAAATGGCCCGCGAAACACTCGCCGCCCTGGAAGCCGACGGCCTTTCCGTGGCCCTGATCAATGCCCGGTTCGCCAAACCGATTGACCGCGAAATCATCGAGAAATACGGCCGCATCTGCAAAGTCATCTGCACGATCGAAGACCACGTGTTGATGGGGGGATTTGGCAGCGCGGTTCTCGAAGCACTCGACGACCTGCGCGTTCACGTGCCCGTGGCCCGCGTCGGTTGGCCGGACAAGTTCATCGAACACGCCAGCACCAATGCGGATCTGCAGAACAAGTACGGCGTCAACAGCCAGACCGCTGTGGCCAAAGTCAAAGAACTGCTCCAGGAATCCGTTCCCGCCGCCGGCGCCCAACGGCAATTCCGCGTCGTGGGCGGTTCCGGTTCCCATGCGCGACCGGCTTGATACCCGCCTCGTGGCGCTGGGACTTTCGCCAAGCCGCGAAAAAGCCAAGCGCCTCATCCTGGCCGGTGCCGTTCGCGTCAAAGGACAAGTGGCCTCCAAACCAAGCGACCTCGTGGACGAAAATGCCAGCATCGAAGTTCAAGCCAACGAAAAATACGTCAGCCGCGGCGGCCACAAACTCGAAGCCGCCCTCGACGCTTTTTCCGTGGACTGCGCCGGCAAGGTCTGCGCCGACATCGGCGCCTCCACCGGCGGGTTCACCGACTGCCTGCTCCAACGCGGAGCCGCCCGCGTTCACGCCATTGACGTGGGCAAAGGCCAACTCGACTGGAAACTTCGCAACGATCCCCGCGTGATCATCCACGACGACATGAACGCCCGCCACATCCAACCCAGCGACCTCCGCGAACCGGTGGACATTGTCACCGTGGACGCTTCGTTCATTTCGCTCACCCTCATCCTGCCGGCTGCCGTAAAATTGCTCAACCCAGCCGGCATCCTCATCGCACTCATCAAACCCCAATTCGAAGCCGGACCCAAAGACCTTCGCAAAGGCGTCGTGCGCGACACGACCGTACACGACCGGGTCATCAACGAAATACGCGCATTCGCCACCGTCCAACTCGCGCTCCGCGTCCTCGGAGTCATCCCCTCCCCCCTTCTCGGACCGGCCGGCAACCGTGAATTTCTCATCGGACTCACCCCCGCTTCCGCATGAAACCGCGCGCGCCCCAAACCATCGGGATCATCGCCAATACCGGCAAGACCGACGCACCGGCCCGCTTGACCGAACTGCTTTCCCACCTGCAAACCTTACCGGTCAAAGTCATCCTCGAATCTGAAACCGCCAGGCTGATTCGCACCAAGGTCACGCGCAGCAGCATGGCGGGCATCGGGCGCCGGGCCGACTTGCTGATAGTGCTCGGTGGCGATGGCACGATCTTGCGGACGGTGCGCGAAACCCAAGATGCCGGCACCCCGATTCTGGGCATCAATCTCGGCAACCTTGGATTCCTGACCACCGTTCGCTGCGCGGACATGGCTTCCGTACTGCCGGGGCTTCTGTCCGGACATTACCGGACCAGCAGCCGCCACACACTCCAAGCCACTCTGATCCGACGGAACAAACGCATCACGACCATCACCGCGCTCAACGACGCCGTCATCTCGCGCGGCAACACCTCTCGCATCATCCGTTTGAGTCTGGAGATTGACGGCGAACGGCTGACCGAGTACCTCTGCGACGGAATGATTTTCGCCACGGCCACCGGTTCCACAGCTTACTCGCTCAGCGCAGGAGGCCCGATTCTCCTCCCGAGTTCGCGCGCGTTGATCGCCACGCCCATTTGTCCGCACGCCCTTGGCAACCGGTCCATCGTGGCGGCCGAACAATCCGTGTTCCGCTGCGCTGTCACAGGAGCCGACGGCGATTTAGTGCTCACCGTTGACGGACAGGTGCAGTTACCTCTTCGCGTCGGCGATGAAGTGGAAGTCAAACGAGCCGGCCGCGTGGTCAGACTCGTCGCCCCCCCGGCACACTCACATTTTGCCGTATTGCGTCAGAAACTTAAGTGGAGCGGAGCCAACGTTTAGCTATGAAATCAACACCATCCAAACTGTCCGCCTTGCTGCATCCCAGTCGCATCTGCCTGAATCTGACAGCCACAACCAAGACCGAAGCCTT
>CAZEQV010000052.1:0-14785 GCA_964514435.1 uncultured Verrucomicrobiota bacterium | reverse complement strand
TGGCGTGCGCCCTCATCACCTATCGCCGAGCAAAGGTTTTGGGATAGGCTCTAAGGTCAGCCGTCTGAAGTCTGTAGTCTTGCTTCATCCCCCTCCCAATGCCCCTGTTCCTCCTCTGCATCTATACCGCGCTCGTCCTCATTCGCCCGATGGACTGGTGGGAACCGATCCTCGGTTGGCAATTGGTCACCGTCACGGCGATTTTCACGATTCTGGTTTCGTTCCCGATGATCGTGGAACAGGGACCGACGCTCTGGCGCAACGTACCGGAATTGAAAATGGGAGCATTCTGGGTCTTGGGAGCCACCTTGTCACTGATGCCGATTTTCTGGATTGGCGGCATGCGCCAAGTGTTCGAGGAGATGGGGAAAATCTACGTGTACTACTTCCTAATCTTCCTGCTCTGCTCGAACCGGCAAGGTTACCGGGCGATCTTGTGGACGGTTCTTGGTTGCACGATTTGGATGGCCATCCACACCGTGATTCAAATGCGCACAGGTGTGGGGTTCGGCAACCAACCACCGCTCTGGCGGGTTCGCGACCGTGAGACTGGTGAAGGCGTGTGGCAGGCGGTCGCCTTTGGCACGTTCGAAGACCCCAATGATCTCTGTCTGATCATGATCATCTCCATCCCCCTGCTCTACGCCGAGTTCCGGACATCCCCACAGCCACTGCTCAAAGGAATCGCATTATTGGCCATCCCCTTGGCGGGCTATGCGGCTTGGCTGACGAACTCGCGGGGCGGTTACTTGGGCATCTTCGCCATGGTGTCCGCCTATGTGATTGGCCGCACCAAAGGATTCAAGCGCTCGGTGTTGTTGGCCGGCAGCATCTTCTTTCTCACGACCATCGCACCTTCGCGCTTTTCCGCTGGCCTCGTCGGCCAGCAAGACCGGTCCATCCTATGGGGCGACGGTATTGCCATGTTCAAGGCCAACCCGTTCTTCGGGGTCGGTTTCTATGACTTTCAGAAGTATTCCAGCGAACGCAAGGTCGCCCATAACACCTACGTCCATGTCTTGGCCGAGACCGGTTTGGTCGGTTACCTGCCGTTTTTTGGGATAATTTACTTTGCAGCCGTGCACTTGCGGCAAACGATGAATCGCAGCAAACTCCTCACCAAGGAGGACAATATTCAGCTCGGCGGATTGTTCTCCGCATCGGTTGGCTACCTGACCTCCATTTACTTCTTGTCACGTCATAAGGTTCATATTTCCTACATTATCTTTGCACTGATGGCAGTAAAAACGATCGGCGTCTGCGAATCGCGCGGACTGTTTCAGGAGGTTTTCATACAAAACGCCAAAGCCTATCGCTGGTGGGTCTATTGTGCGCTGGGTAGTATCGTCGTGATGTGGGTCACCATCCGCATCGTCAACGCGCTGGGTTAATTTATGATGAATGTAACAACTCCTTCCCGTCGAACTGGGCACTACACCCGCTTCTACCGGCATGTTCTTTGGCCATCCTATGAAAAACTCCGGGGCCGTCAGACTCACGTCTTGCTACGCATCGTCGAAGCCAATCAGTGGCAATCCGCTGATGCAGTTCTACGTTTCCAATGGAATGCATTACAGTATCTACTGCGCCATGCCGAAGACCACTGCGCGTGGCACCGGGCACGATTCCAAAGGACGAACCTTAAGGCCGACGCCATCCAGACCTTGGCGGAGTTCCGCCGGTTGCCGACCATAAACCGAACTGATATCCGCGAACACCGCGAGGAGATGCTTGCCGACAACTATCGGAACCGGGTTTTCATGCACCGCACCGGCGGTTCGACCGGTATGCCTCTGCAATTCTACATGACGCGCGAAAGTTACGAGTGGCGCAACGCGATCATGGCGCGCGGCTATGGCTGGGCCGGTGCTTGCGACGGCGAAAAGACCTTTTACCTCTGGGGCGTCCCGCTCAACAACCCGACCCGTCTGCAGCAAGTGAAAACCCGTCTCAACGACTGGCTGTTGCGCCGACGCACCTATAATAGCTACCGCTTGACCCGCGACCTGCTGCCGCACTGCCTGGAGTCGTTAAATCGTTTCGCCCCTCGACTGCTGATTGGCTACACGAGCATGCTTGAATATCTGGCGCGATATATTCGCAAATACGGCGGACTGCGTGCGCCACTCCGTGCTGTCATCACGACGGCGGAGGGTCTGAATACCGCCCAACGCCAGTTGATGAAGGAAGCCTACCAGTGCCCGGTTTTCCACTCCTACGGCAGCCGTGAGTTTAAGCTCATCGCCATTGAATGCGAAAAAGGAGGACTGCATCTTAGTGCCGACAATCTGCTCGTGGAATGCCTGCACCAAGGCCAACCGGCGGCTCGCGGTCAATTGGGCGAAGTCGTCATTACCGACCTCCACAACTTCGGGATGCCCTTCCTCCGCTACGAAATCGGCGATCTGGCGAGTCCCGGACCCGATTCCTGTCCGTGCGGCCGTGGCCTACCCTTGCTGCAAGATGTGTACGGCCGCATCCCGGACACGATCCAGACCCCGGACGGTTTGCTGATTCATGGGACGTTCTTTGGCCAATTGCTCATGTGGTTTCCCTGTATTGACCAATTCCAGGTCATTCAAAAACAACTCGACCGCATCGAGGTCAGACTTGTGCCGGCGGATCCCGCCACCGCGAGAGCGCAACTTTCCGAAATCAAGGCCAAGATGCACAGCATACTTGGTCACCAAATCCAGATTGTCTGCGAATTCTGTGACGAAATTCCGGTAACCGCCAGCGGCAAACATCGCGTAGTAATCTCGGAAATCCCTGTGCAGATTTGACGACTGTCGCTCACATCGTTACCGGCCTACAGATTGGCGGGTTGGAGCGTGTTGTCCTGAACTTGGCGCGCGGGCTTGACCGGAACCGATGGCGCGTTCTGGTGATCTGCCTTCAAGGAAGCGGTCCGTTCGCAATTGAATTAGAGCAGTTGGGCATCAAAGTCATCGCCTTGAATGGTCAGCCCGGCATGAGTTGGTCCTTAGTCCGCCGGCTCACCAATGTTCTGCGGCAGGAGAAAGTGGACCTCATCCACACACACAATCCCGCCCCGCATTTTCACGGCCTCCTTGCCGCCCTGCTGGCCGGCGTACGCGTGCGCGTCCACACCAAACACGGACGCAACTATCCCAACGACCGCAAAAAAGTGCTCCTCAACCGAGTTCTGTCATGGTTCACCGATATCATCGTCCCCGTGGGCGACGCTGCCGGTCAGGTCGCACTTAAAGTCGAGAAGGTCAATCCTCAGAAGGTCCGGCGCATTTGGAATGGAATCGACACGCGGCAATACGTGCCGCGGGAGACAACAGACCATGGACTACAGACAGCAGACTGCAGACAACAGACGACAGACCAAGATTCTGGTCTCAAGTCTCAGCCTTCGGCTTCCGCCTCCTTCCCCCTTGGTCTTCAGTCTTCAGTCTTCAGTCTTCAGTCTTCAGCGCCCGTCATCGGCACCGTGGCCCGGCTCTCCCCCGAAAAAGACCAGAAGACGATGCTACAAGCGTTCAAGCTGGTGCTGGACGGCTGGCAGTCTTCAGTACTCAGTCTTCAGTCCTCAGTCACTGAACACTGTAAACTGACCACTGACCACTCACCACGCCTCGTGGTGATCGGCGATGGCCCTTGCATGTCGGAATTGCGAAACGAAGCCAATCGCCTGGGCATCGCCGGCCAAGTTGACTTCCTCGGTATGCGTTCCGATATCCCTTCCCTCTTACCCCATTTCTCGTTGTTTACGCTCTCCTCGGTGACCGAAGGCATCTCGATGACCATCCTCGAAGCGATGGCCTGTGGCGTACCGATTGTGGCGACTGATGTTGGCGGCAACCGGGAAGTCGTCCAGCCGCCCTGTTGCGGGCTGATCGTCCCGGCCCGCGACCCGCAGGCGTTGGCCGGGGCGTATCTGGAGTTGCTGCGGGATCCTGACCGTCGCGCCAAGATGGGCGCGGCGGCCCGGCAACGAGTGGTCGAGCATTTCAGTTTGGAAAAGATGTGTATGGATTATCGCCAGTTATACGAAGAGTTGTTGCAGCAAAAAGACCGACCGCCATCCCTCTCAGCGCGCTCTGTGTCTCGGTGGTAAAGCAAATACGCTAAAAACACCATGAACGATAAACTTGATGTCTCTGTAGTAATTCCCTGCCTGAACGGAGCCAACTCCATCGCTTTCTGCATTGATAAGGCGCTTTCGGCTTTCAAGGTGGCCGGCATCAACGGCGAAGTCGTTGTCAGTGACAACGGTTCCACCGACGGCTCGATCCAGATTGCAGAGCAACCCGGCGCGCGCGTTGCTCACGCCACGTTAAAGGGCTACGGCCACGCACTGGGTGCTGGTATCGAAGCAGCCCGTGGTCAGTTCATCATCATGGACGATGCCGACGACAGCTATGGTTTCACCGAAGTTCCCCGGTTCGTGGCCAAATGGCGCGAGGGCTACGAGGTAGTAATGGGCAACCGATTCAAGGGGGAAATCGAACCGGGCGCCATGCCATGGCATCACAAATACATCGGCAACCCGGTGCTCTCGACCCTGGTGAAAATCTTGTTCCACACCAGCATCGGAGATTCGCATTGTGGCATACGCGGGTTCACCAAAGAGGTTTATCAGCGCATGGACTTACGCACGACCGGCATGGAATTCGCCAGCGAGTTTGTCATCAAAGCCGCCAAACTCGGGGCCAAGATGACAGAAATCCCCATCACGCTCTGGCCGGACAAGCGTGGACGGCCGCTACATCTGCGAAGTTTCCAGGACGGCTGGCGTCATTTGCGCTTCATGCTGCTGTATGCGCCCAATTGGTTGTTCCTCGGACCGGGCGGCCTGCTCATGGCCATGGGCCTCTTTCTGGTCTTCTGGCTGTTACCGGGACAACGGCAAGCCGGGCATGCCGTGTTGGACATTCACACCATGTTCTTCGGAAGGATCTTCACACTGCTGGGTGCGCAAATCATCTTTACCGGCTTGTTTGCCAAAATCTTCAGCTACTCGGAACGGTTCGCCGCAACGGAAGGCGCACTCGCACACGGTTTGCGACAGATCACATTTGAGCACGGATTGCTGGTCGGCGGCACGCTGGCGCTGATCGGCATTATCGGCAACGTGTTCGTCTTCGCGCGATGGGCCGGCAGCGATTTTGGGCCGTTACCCCAATTGCGCGCCATCATCTTTTGGTCACTTTGGATGTTCCTCGGATTGCAGGTCGTGTTTTCGTCGTTCTTCCTCAGCATGCTCGGTATCAGCCGCGGCACTTACATTGGCGATTATGAGGTAAAGTAGAATGAGCTACACTTCCTTTGACCGGTTTGTCGCGTGGTTGCGGTTCCGTGCCGCCCAGCCACACATTCGACCGCAAACCCAAGTCTGCGATATCGGTTGCGGCTTGGAAGCGGCGTTCTTGGGGCGTCTGCGCGGGCATATCCGGTATGGCGTCGGCCTCGATTATCAAGTCGCTGTCGGGCGCGAACCCGGCACGCCGTTCGTGCTCGCCAACATCACGCAGTCCCTGCCGGTGCAATCAGAACAATTTGACCACGCTGTGATGCTGGCCGTGTTCGAACATCTTAGGCAACCGGAACAGGTGTTGCGCGAAATCAACCGCATCCTGCGGCCGGGCGGCTCACTGGTTCTGACTTGGCCGAGCGCGGCGATTGATCCGTTGCTGGATGTTCTTCATCGCGTGCGCATCGTGAGCGATGAGATGGAAAGCGGCGAACACCAGCCGCGCATAAGTGTCCCCGACTTGATCGCCATGTTGCGGCGCGCCGGTTTCGTCCGCTTTGAACATCGGCGGTTTGAGTTTGGCCTGAACAACCTCATGGTCGCCCATAAGGGAGATTCATAGCGTGAAGCGCATTTTGCTCCTGCTAAGCGTCGCGGGCATCGTGGCGCTCTACGCCAGTTTCCTCACGCCCCGGATGAAACTCGGCGGTGACGCGGTGGATTACGTCCGGCTGGCTAACGCCCTCGCCAACGGCGAAGGATACCGGGTTGACGGACATTTCAACAGCAAATGGCCCCCGATGACTCCTCTGCTGCATTCTATGGTGATTCGGGTTGCGGGCATCAACGTCACCGGCTTCAAGTTTGCCAGTATGCTGGCTGCGCTGATCGCCTTGTGGTTGTCCTATCTTCTTTTGAAACGTCACTACGACGAACGGCTCGCCCGGTACGCTGCGTTGCTTGCCGCCGTGAGTTTCCCCGTGATCTACTGGGTCGTGGATGTCAGCAGTGAAGCGCCCTATCTCTTATTCAGCATGGCCGGTTTCCTGTTGGTGGAAGAAGCCTTAAAGCGCCAGCGCTGGCTCTGGGCCATCGGCGCCGGACTGGCGTTCGGTTTGGCCGCGCTATCGCGGACGGTGGGATTGGCACTGGTCATTGGCTTGGGCTTGTCGCTGTTCGCCCACTGGATCCGCCGTCGCCACCGTGATGCTGCTAAACTGCTCCTGGCAGCCAGCGTTGCGATCACGCTTGTCGGCGCATGGTTTGCCTACTCCCGCCTCCAATCCGGCAAGACGACCGTCTCCACGTATGGGAGCTACGCATTTCGCGGGGATATCTACAATCCCAACGCCCAACCCAACCCCGTTTACCGGGCACTGGAAAATGCAGCCGGCTACACTTTCATCTTCGCCGTGCCGGATGCTTCGATCCGTTCGAAGCAAGCGGCGCGATTGACTCCACTGGGACTGGTCTCCGCAAGCATCATGCTTCTTTCATTAGCCGGCTGGCTCTTGCGGCTTTGGAAATGTCCTCGAATCGCCGAGTGGTGTCTGCTCGTTTATTGGGGCGCGCTCTTGGCCGTGGCGTGGTACGACATCCGGTATCTCGTTCCCATCATGCCCCTGCTGTTTGTCTACTTTGCATTCGCAGTGGACGGCATTCTTCTGTGGATAGCACAGAAACTGAGCCGGCCAGCGTGGGCTCCGGTAGCCACGGCCACCGTGCTGGGTGTCATGATTGCCGGCAACGCCGCGCTCGCCGCCGTCGGCCCTCAAGCCAAACGATTACGTGTCCCCGAGTACAGTGGCGCTGCCAAGGAAATCCACGATGCCGCCATGTGGATCAAAGCCAACCGGCCCGATGCCGTCGTGCTGAGCCGGCAAGCCAACATGGTCTGGTTCTGGACGCAACTCCCGACCACCGGCATCCCGTTGCTGACCGATCCCGAGGAAATGTGGCGGCACATCCGCGCCAAGCAGGTCACCGTCATCATCGCCGACCCGGACGAGTTTTCGGGCGTGACCGGCAAGTATCTGGCGCCGGCCCTGCAAGCCCGCGCCGCCAGTCTCCCGGTCGCTACGACCATTGGCCGCACCGTTGTTTATGATGTCCGCTAAAGCGTGCCCGTGCGCGTCGTTTTCATCTCGAACCTGTATCCCAACCCGCGTGAGCCGATGCGGGGGCTGTTCAACGCCCAGCAAGTGGCGGCGCTGGCCCGGCACTGCACGATCACGAATGTCATCGCCCCAACCCCGCAAACCTTACCGGTCGAGCAACACGACGGGCTGCCAGTGGTGCACCCACGATTCCGCCACGTCCCGGTCATCTCGCGCCCGTTCAACGGCTGGCTGTATGCCCGCGCCATCCAATCCGCCGTTCGCGATTCCCAATTCGACATCGCGTTGGTGAACTGGGCCTACCCCGACGCCTACGGCGTGATGCTTCTGGCCAACCAATATAGCTTTCCATTCGCGACCACCGTCCAAGGCAGCGACGTGAATCTGTTGTTTCGCAACCGCTGCCGGAAACGGCAAATCCTGCGCGCCCTCCGGGCCAGCCGCGCGGTGTTCTGCCGCAGTGAGGCGCTGCGCGGCAAATTGGCCACCGAGGGCATCGCGGCAACCACAGTCTATAACGGCGTGGACCGGGAGCAGTTTCATCTCATGGATCGCACCGAAGCCTGCCGGCAACTCGGACTCGATCCCCGGCGGCGCCGCATCCTGTATGTCGGCAACCTCCAGCCCGTCAAAGGCCCGACGGTGTTGGTCAAGGCATTCCAAATTATCGCGCTCGCCGTCTCGGCGGGAGACGTGCCCCGCGTGTCCGGGACGGACACGGCGACAACCGATCTCATCATCATTGGCACCGGCCCCGAACGCGCGCAGATCACCCGCCTCATCAACCATCAACCATCAACCATCAACCATCCTCGTTGTTCGCTTCTCGGCGCCCGTCCCCACTCCGAAATCCCGCTTTGGCTCAACGCCTGCGACGTGCTCTGCCTCCCCAGCTTCAATGAAGGACTCCCCAACGTCTGCATTGAAGCTGCCGCTTGCGGATTACCGGTCGTCGCCTCGAACGTCGGCGGCGTGCCGGAAGTGGTGCGGGAGGGTGTGAGCGGTTTCCTCGTCCCGCCCGGCGACCCGGCCGCTTTGGCCGCCGCTCTGCGCCGTGCTCTTTCCCACCCGTGGAATCGCGACTCCATCGTCCAATCCGTCGCCCAATTCGACTGGGACACCAACGCCCGGCAAGTCGTTGGCGCTCTCGAATCCGTTCTTCATCCGTGACAATCTGTGTGAATCTGTGGCTATTCCTTCGATTATCGCCTTCACCAAGGACTGGAATGACGTGCCGACCTGCACCACGCACATCCTGCGCACGATGGGCCGGACCATGCCGGTGCTCTGGATCAATTCCATCGGGCTGCGCCGGCCGCAACTCGGGTCGGGCCGCGACCTCCGCCGCGTCACCGACCGGCTGCGGCGGGCGTGGCGCGGCCCGGAATGGAAAGAAAACCGCCTGGCCGTCCTCGCCCCGCTCGTCATTCCCAAGGCCCGGTCGCCTCTCGCCCACTGCCTCAACCGGCAGTTACTCCGGTGGACGGCGCGGTGGTCCGCGGCCGACACGGAGTTTTGGACGTTTGTTCCCAGCGCCGTGGACTACGTTGGCTGTTTCCGCGAACGCAAGGTCATCTACTACTGCGTGGACGACTGGAGCAAATTCACCAACCTCGATGTCGCGTGGATCGCCCAGAAGGAGACCGAGTTGCTGCGGCGGGCCGATCTCGTGTTCGCCAGTTCCCGCTTCCTCGAAGCCAAATGCCGCGCCGTGGCGGGTGACCGGGTGCACTACATGCCGCACGGCGTCGAGCACGCCAAGTTCGCCGCCGCCCTCGCGCCCGATTTGTCCATTCCCCCTGACCTACAACAAGTCCGCTCTCATCCCTCATCCCTCATCCCTCATCCTTCCCCGATCATCGGCTTCTACGGCAACATCAACGACTGGATTGATTTCCCCCTGATCCGGCGGCTGGCCGAACTGCGCCCGGCTTGGTCATTTGTGTTGATCGGCCCGACGTACTGCGACGTGAGGGAAGTCACCGGGTTGGCAAATGTTCACCTGCTTGGCCGGCGCGAACACGATCAGTTGCCGGCCTACTGCAAAGGCTTTGACGCCGCGCTCATTCCCTACCGGCTGGATCATCCCCGCATGGAAAGCGTCAACCCGGTCAAGTTGCGCGAGTTGTTGGCCGCCGGCGTGCCGGTCGTGGCCGCTGACCTGCCGGAAGTGCGCGGCATTTCCGCGTTTGTCCGCGTCGCACGCACGGCGGAGGAATACTTGACCGGTCTGGAATGCTTCCTCGCGGGCAAACCCGACCGGGCTGCGATTTCCGCCGAGCGGCGCGACGACGACTGGAACGCGCGCGTGGCTGAAATCCGCCGCATTGTGGATGCCCCCAAATGAGCCTTAGTCCTCGGTCTGTAGTCTATATCCCATGAAACTCTTCTCCTTGATCCGCTCCGATCTCCACGCAAAAGCGAAATGGATGTACGACCGGGTCTCGTTCAGGACGCTTCTGAAGACGCTGGTCACTGACGGCACCTTCGCGATGCTCACCTACCGGCTGATGCAGGCCTGCCAGCGTTGCCGGCTGACGCCACTGGCGATGATTTTTAATAAGCTCACGCCTTGCATCATTGGTCGCGGCGCGGATTTCGGGCCGGGGTTCGTGCTGATTCACAGCAACGGCGTGGTCATCAATACCGGCGTGCGGGGCGGCCAGAACATCGTAATCGAACATCAGGTGACCATCGGCGCGGAAAAACAACAGGCACCAGTGTTGGGTGACGACATCTTCATCGGCGCGGGGGCGAAGATTCTTGGCGGGGTTCACATCGGGAACAATGTCAAGATCGGCGCCAACGCCGTTGTCACCAAAGACTTACCGGACGGAGCCACAGCAGTCGGCATCCCGGCGCGAGTCATCAAGTTGAACGGAAAACCGGTAAGTCTTGCCTGATTTTTATCAGCGACATCCGCGCGATCTGTGGCTATTAGCTTTCCCATGAATGTCCCTTTGCTTGATCTGAAACTGCAGTACGCTGCTTTGCAGTCCGAACTCGAACCGGCTGTGCTCGCCGCGATGCGCGAAACTCGCTACATCCTCGGCCCGCAGGTCGGCGAACTCGAATGCGCGCTTGTCGGCTACACGGGCGCAAAGTTTGCCGTGGGCTGCACATCAGGGTCGGATGCGTTGATTCTGGCCTTGATGGCTCTTGATGTCGGTCCCGGCGACGAGGTCATCACCACCCCGTTCACGTTCTTTGCCACCGTCGGCGCCATCGCGCGAGTGGGCGCCAGGCCGGTTTTCGCCGATATTGATCCCCACACTTTCAACATTCAGGTCTCGCAGCTCAAGTCGCTGATCTCACCCAGGACCAAAGCCATCATACCTGTCCACCTGTTTGGCCAATGCGCCGACATGGATCCGATCCTCGAACTCGGCATACCGGTGATCGAAGACGCGGCACAAGCCATCGGCGCGAAATACAAGGGCAAGCAAGCCGGCACGATGGGGGCCATCGGCACGTTCAGTTTCTTCCCATCGAAAAATCTCGGCGGCGCCGGTGACGGCGGCGCGCTGATCACCAACGACGAGAAGATCGCCAAGCGGCTCCGGTCGCTGCGCGTACATGGTTCGGAGAAGAGGTATTACCATGACGAAGTGGGCATGAACGGCCGTCTCGACACGTTGCAAGCGGCGATTCTGCTGGTGAAACTGAAGCATCTCAACGATTGGCACGAAGCGCGCCGCCGTAACGCCGCCCGGTACGATTCACGGTTGCGCAACATACCCGGACTTCAGACACCATTTGTCAGCCCGCACTCGTTTCACATTTACAATCAATACACCATCCGCACGCCGCGACGGGACGCGTTGCGCGAGCATTTGACCAAAGCCGGTATCGGCACGGAGATTTATTACCCGGTGCCGATGCATTTACAGAAATGCTTTGCGGCGCTCGGTTACAAGCGCGGGGACTTTCCCGAGGCCGAAAGCGCCGCGAATGAAGTTCTCTCGCTGCCCATCTTCCCAGAACTCACCACTGAGCAGATTGACTATGCGACGGAGTGCGTTGCGGCATTTTTGAAAAAATAGAATGCCCCGACCAAATGGGCACCATTCTGAGCCAAGCGAAGAATCTGCGTCGTTGAGCCTATGGAACTTCTCTTCTGGATCTCCCTCGCGCTCCTGGCTTACACGTATGCGGGCTACTTTGTGGTGCTGCTTGTGCTCGCTCCCATCGTGCGGGCGTGCCGTCGCCAGCACAAGACCGACGAAACGCACCAGCCGCGCGTCACGATGATCATCTCGTTGCACAATGAGGAGAAACATATCGGCCACCGAATTGACAGCTTTGAGGCGCTCGACTATCCGCCCGAGAAACTGGCGTTGTTCCTGGGAGATGATTGTTCAACCGACCGGACCCGCGAGATCATCCGCGACCGGATGCTGCTCAACCCTCGCATCCACCTTTTCCCTTTCGACACCCATCAGGGCAAGACCGCGGTCATCAACCAACTCGTCCCCCAAGCCCACGGCGAGATCATCGCGCTCACAGACGCCAATACGTTTTGGGAGCCGGCCGCGTTGCGCTTGATGACGCGACACTATGCCGACGAACGCGTGGGCACGGTCTGCGGACGGTTGATCCTGCGGAGCGCAACCGGCGTGAACACGGACGACAGTTATTGGAAATATGAAACCCGCCTCAAATCCTTGGAAAACGACTTGGGCGTTGTCCTGGGAGCGCCGGGCGGCATCTACACCTTGCGGAAGGAATTGTTCCAACCGCTGCGGTCGGATGTCATCCAGATTGACGATTTCATTTGGCCCGTGCGCGTGTACGAACGGGGCCACTCTGGCGCGTACGAGCCGTCTGCCGTGGCGCATGAAGAAGCCTCGCCCCACGTCGAAGCGGAATTCCACCGCAAAGTGCGAATTGGCACGGGAGATTACCGGGCTATGGCGATGCTGTGGCGGTTGTTACTGCCGTGGAAGGGCTGGATCAGCTTCGCGTTCTGGTCGCATAAAGTTTTGCGCTGGCTCGCGCCCTTCTTGCTGATCATTGTCCTCGTGACGAATCTATTTCTAACGGATTATCGGTGGTTCCTGTGGACGCAGCTTTCACTTTACGCGGCCGCAACCATTGGAATGTTCTTTTCCAAGCAAAAACACCTGCTGGCAAAAGTCCTACGCATCCCCTATTACTTCGCCGGCAGCAATGCGGCGCTGCTGGTTGGTTTTTACAAATGTGTCACGGGCCGGCAAAAAGCCACATGGTCACAAAAGGCGCATCGCAGCGCGTGACATCGGAGCGACATCTAGTGAACGTGGATTTACTTGTTTCGGTAACACCGTGTTTGGCTCGACAACAAGCCAAGTTGCCGGGCTTGAAAGACCATGTCTTTCTCGGCAGCGACCCTGCAGGCGGTCACTTGGGATCGGGCGGAGGGGCGATTCATCTCCTGCGACAGTCTTGGAAAGCAACCGGACAAGGCGCGTCGTTCCCACAATGGCTTGCGCGTTCCCGCAAGTTGCTCATCCATGCCGGTGGTCAGAGCCGTCGCCTGCCGGCCTACGCACCGGCAGGAAAATCGTTCATCCCCATCCCGGTCATGCGTTGGTCGCGGGGCCAACGCCTCGACCAAACGTTGCTCGACCTGCAACGTCCCGCCTACGAAACACTGCTGGAGAACGCCCCCGCGCGCACTGCCGTCATGGTGGCCAGCGGCGACGTTCTGTTGCGCTGGACCGGCCAACTACCCACCATACCGGAGGCGGATGTTGTGATTGTGGGCATGTGGGTCCGTCCCGAACTCGCTTCCCAACATGGCGTGCTGTTCTGTCCGCGTGGCCGGCCGGACCAACTGGCGTTCATGCTGCAGAAACCCTCACCCGACCGGATCCGCCAACTCGCCGGGGACTACGTGTTCCTGATTGATACCGGCGCATGGTTGTTGAGCGAGCGCGCCATCTCCGTCTTGGGCAGGAAATGCAAGGACGGGAAACGTTATGAACTCTACGGTGAGTTTGGTTTGAATCTGGGAAGCTCGCCCACCCAACGCGACCGGGATGTAACCACGCTCACCTGCGACGTGTTGCCGTTGCCCCAGGGCCAGTTCTATCATTTCGGCACGAACCGTATACTGATCCAATCCGTGTCCGAGCTTCAAAACCAAGTGCTCGACCAAACCAAGTTCGGGTTCGGCACAGCCAAACCACACCCCGACCAGTACACGCAAAACTCCGTCATCAAGACCACCATCTCGCCC
Source organism: uncultured Verrucomicrobiota bacterium (assembly GCA_964514435.1). Lineage (GTDB taxonomy): Bacteria > Verrucomicrobiota > Verrucomicrobiia > Palsa-1439 > Palsa-1439 > CAZEQV01. The sequence goes on along the minus strand of CAZEQV010000052.1, from coordinate 1,224 downwards.
GAGAACCATACGTTGTGGATCGAGAACTCATTCATCCCGGCAAGCTGGCGTCTGACCAATCAACATGTCCTCACCGGCATACCCGAAAACCACTGGCCGCTGCGCCTGCCGGCCGGCGCGTGTTTGGATTTCGTGCCGATTTCACCTCACCGGGTCTGCATCCGACATTACCGCATAGACGATACGTTCCGCGGTCCAATCGGGGAAACGACCGCTCGCATGCTGGGCGTACCGGCACACACCGATTGGCAGATGGCGCCGCTGTTCCCGGTCGTGGATCCCGGCCGAGTGGATTCCGCGTTCATTCAATGGCTGGTGGATGGCCGACCGGCATCCGCTGAGTTCCAGACGTTATGGCGCAAGCTGCCGCGATTGTCCGCGCAAGACTTGTTGGTGAAAGCCGATCTGACACAGTTGGCGCGGCAACGTTCCGCCAATCTTAAGTCCGTATTGGTTCCCTTAGCCCGTCATCATCAACGGAGCGTGTTCCACAACCTCGACCTTGCCGCGACTGCCGCCCTTTTCCGCCAGCACCGCGTTGCCGTTCCCAGCACGAACGTCACAGAACCGCTGAAACTGACACAAGACTTGATGTTTCGCTGCGCCGTAACCGGCCGCAAACGGTATGAACGACAAGCGTTCGACGTGCTCCGCAACGCCATCGTGCGTGAAGCGGCTCTCGAACCCTCCTCGCCACGACGAACGGTGTTGGATGACCAGATCGTTTGGGGCCGCTCACCGGTGCGTTTGGATTTGGCGGGCGGATGGACGGACACCCCGCCGTATTGCCTGCAACACGGCGGCACGGTCGTGAACCTGGCCGTCAACCTGAATGGGCAACCGCCCATTCAAGTGTTCGCGCGGACAACCGACCGTTTGGAGATCATGGTCCGCTCGATTGACCTCGGCGTTGGTCAACGCATCCGCACCTACGCCGAACTGGGCCGGTACGCCCGTGTGGGCAGCGGATTCAGCGTGGCCCGGGCCGCGCTCGCGTTGGCTGGTTTCCTGCCGGCATTCAATCCAGCCGGCAGTTTCAAAACATTGGAGCAACAGCTTCGGGCGTTCGGTGGCGGGATTGAAATATCGTTGCTGTGCGCCGTGCCGAAGGGTTCCGGCTTGGGAACGTCCAGCATCTTGGCGGCAACCTTGTTGGGAACATTGAACGACCTGTGTGGACTGGGTTGGGACACCGCCGATTTATCACAACGCACGCTGGCCTTG
>CAZEQV010000051.1:12265-14863 GCA_964514435.1 uncultured Verrucomicrobiota bacterium | reverse complement strand
TCACACGGGAGGAACTGGCCAAGTTGAGGGAAGATTACCGGGACGGACGGGACACACCGGCGATGAAACTGATCCGGCAAGCGGAGTCGAACGAGAAGCTAACCGGGCTGGAAAAGCAGTTGATTGCGTTGATCACGGGCAAAACCACCACGGCCCCTTCCCCGCCGGGCGCGGCTCACTGGATCGGTCGCCGCTATCAGGACAATTTTCTCAATCCCACCACCCACACGCGGGCCATCAAGAACGGCTGGCCTGTGGCGGACTTGTTGAGCGACGGCAAACCCATCGGCGGACCCTGGCAGGCGGCGGTGGGTTACATTTTCAGCGACTTGAACCATTGGCCCGGCTGGGAGTTTGGCTGGAGTCCCGGCAACCCCAATTTCCATACCGACAAATTCATGGTGGCCTTGTTCGCGGGCGCCGCGATGCCGGATCATCCGCACGCCAAACACTGGCTCGATTTCGGAAAGGCGAACTTCGACCAAGACGTGGCCAAGGTGTTTTTCGCGCCGGACGGCGTCAGCCATGAATGTCCCGGCTACAGCGGCTATTCAATGGGCCTGCAACTGGAAGTGGCGCGCGCGTTGTGGAATGCCGGCTACGGGAACCTTGTCGCCGCCAATCCGCTCTGGAAATGGAACGCCATCTGGCATCGTCACCTGCTGACGCCTGTGGACCCACGGCTCGGTTTCCGTCGTGAAGCCCCCATCGGCGACACGCACCGCTGGGCTTCGGGCGGCGTCAAGCATTTCGGCGTTCTGGCGAAGTATTACACCACGTCCGACCCGGCTTTCGCCCGTGAATTGATGGGCATTCACGCGCTGTTGCGGCAACAAGGCCAACCGGGATCATTGTTCGACGAAATCGTCAACGTCCCGCATGAAGTGGAACCCTTGCCGGTGGCGGACATGGATTGGGGCAGCCACGCGTTTGAGGGATTCGGCGCCTTGCTGCGCAGCAGGTTCGGCACGCCGCGCGAGACCTTCGTTTCCTTCAAGGCCGGTCACGCTCACGGCCATTATCACAACGACGACTTGAGCTACCACTTTCACGGCGACGGCGCGCCGTTGTCGCTGGACTACAGTTGTTCGTACAGTCCACGCGGCGACCATGCGGCGCTGCATAATTCGATGACGTTTGGCCGACAAGCGCCATTCACCCATGCCGGCGATACCAACAGCGTACCGGCACAGGAGCAGATACGCCGCCGGGCCAAGATGCTGGCCTCCCATACGTCACCGGCCGCGGATGCCGTGATCGCGGAACGCGAGGACGACCGGCTGCAGGTGGCCCCCATCTACCCGGAACAAGCCCGCTACGGTTACAGCTATCCGGTGCGCGAGACGGGCGGGTTGATCAAACACCGCCGCACGCTGGTGGTGGTGAAACATGGGGCGTCCTCGCCGCTTGCGGACTATCGGGTGATTCGCGATGACACAATCTCACCGGAACCGCAGCAGTTGAACATCCACCTGTTGACCCGCGAGGCGAAACGCGATGGTCCGCTCATTCGCGGCCGGGGACAGTGGGACACCGATGCGCTTGTTTATCTGGCGCGCGTCACAGAGACGAAGTTCACGATCGGACGCTGGTACTACGGCGACAAGAAGGCAAACGATGCGGAGATTCGAGAGACCGACGGACGGTCGTTGATTCCTCCCGAAGGCCATGACGGCACGTGGATGACGGGCGAGTATCAGCAGTGGCTACGCATCGAGACGCAGCCCGGTACGCCGACGTTGTGGGTGTTGTACCCGAAGAAGCAGAACGCACCGGAACCCAAATTGGAATCACTGCCGGACGGCCACACCGTGCGCGTGACACTGGGTCACGAGGTGGATGAGATCACACGGACCGGCCAACAGGCCGTCGTCCGCCAGAACGGGCGCGAAACCATGTTGATTGACGATGGCGTTGTTCAGCCTTTGCTGAGCGGGAAATAGAGGCTGAACGTGGTTCCCTTGTTGGGAGCCGATTGCAGATCAAGCATTCCACCGTTGCTGGTGACAAGTTCGCGAACGATGGCCAGACCGATGCCGGTGCCCTGCTGCTTGGTCGTGTAATACGGCTGAAATATCTTGTCGGTGTCCTTCAAGGAAATGCCGCATCCATTATCCTCAACGGTGATTCGGGCCACGGGATTGGAGATGTCGAACGAGGTGGCGGCAAACGTGTATTTCGCGGGAGCACTTTCGCATACGGACGCCGTGAGACGAATAGCTCCTTTGCCATCGAGGGCGTGGAGCGCGTTGACACCAAGGTTGATGATGATTTGAATCAACTCGACTTGGTAGGCTTTGATTCGAATCGGCTCCGCCCCCGCCACCACTTCAAACTGGACGGATCGGTTGGCTGGATGGGCCTTAAGTAGATTGGCGGCATCCTGCAGGACAACAGCCAAGTCTATGATTTCCGGCTCAGCCTGCCGGCCGCGGGCGAAGGTCAGAAAGCGGCGGGCAATTTGCCGGCAACGCTCGATTTCCTGACGGATGGTGGCGAGGCGCTTTTGCACTTGTTCGGCCCGGTTGGGATCGGTGGCGCTCAACTCGGCCAGGTCGCGTTCAAGCAACTGCGAGTATCCGGAGATGATCGAAAGCG
>CAZEQV010000051.1:0-12255 GCA_964514435.1 uncultured Verrucomicrobiota bacterium | reverse complement strand
CGGGCTGTTCAACTCATGCACAACGCCCGCCGAAAGCACACCGGCTTCGACAACGCGGGTGGATTTGGCGAGTTCGTGGGAGAGGTCTTCGTTGATACGTTTGAGCGTGTGGAGGCTCTCCGCCGCAACGAGCTTGTTTTTGCGCCGCGCCATGCATTTGTCCAAGAGTTCCCGCATCGCAAACACATCAAATGGCTTGTTGAGATAGTCGGCGGCGCCAAATCGGACGGCGGCGCGCGCGGTCTCAATGGTCTCGTAGCCGGTCAACATGATGCACTCGGTGTCGGGGTCAATACTCTTGATCTCGCGCAGCACATCCACGCCGGACATGTCCGGCATCTTGATGTCGAGGATGGCCGCGTCCACGGGATGTGTCTTGGCGTACTCGACGCCCTCGCGTCCACAGGTGGCGACGGCACAATCGTACCGGTCCTTGAAGACAATGCGCAATGATTCGCGCGGACCGGCTTCATCATCCACGATGAGCAGTGTCGGGCGTTTGGTTGGGGTATCGTTGGGTGTTTCGGCAGCCATTTTGTCGTAGATTCCCATGGTGTTTCCTTGTGGTTTAGAACTTCACCGCACCGCTGAAAATGAAGGCGTGGCTGGTGGACGACCACTCGCCATTGGCGGGAGCGTTGACTGAATCCGTGATGGTGCGCGACTCGCCCACGGTGAATTGGTAGCCCAGGTTCAAGTCGAACCGTTCGGTGTTGTATCCGCAACCGACGCTGACCACGTGACGATCGGAGTCCGGCACCATGGCCGAGAACGTTTCTTCCGGCACGCTGTTCTCCGAAAAGATATATCCGGCTCGCAGCGTCCATTGGTCGGACAACTGGTATTTGACACCCAACTCGTAGAAGAAGCTGTTTTCCCAATGAAACGGAATGGTCGTTCCATCGAGAGCGTTGCGGGATTTCAGCACCACCTCATCCAGTGTTTCCCAGTTCGTCCATTCAATATCCACTTCAAGCGTCCAGCGCGGCGTTGGCCGGTAGGCATATCCGACGGCGGCGATCTGCGGGAAATCAATCTCCGCACGGGCATCCGCCTTGGCGAACATGCTGGAGGGAAGCACAGCGGGCGCGTTGCGGACCTGAGCCTCGCCTTCAAAATCCAGTGTGAACGGGCTGCGGTAGATGGCAGCAAGGGAATGATTTTCTGCCGGCCTCCACAGCACGCCGATGGATGCGCCGACAGCCTCGCCATCGCCCTTGAACTTAAACTGGCCATCCGGGAACGTGGCCGGCAGCAGTGGCGGGGCAAATGGCACATGATTGTTCAGTTCGGTGCGCCCATAATAGACGTTGAGGCTCGCCCCCACGGCGAGCTGGTCGTTGATCCGGTAAGCCAGCGTGGGCGCGATGTTCATCACGGAAAGGCTGGCCTCGGTCACTACGTATTTCAGCGGACCATTGTTGTCCCAGTTGACGGCATTCCCGTACGGGACATTGACGGCGAGACCGAACCGGAAATTGTTCTGTCCGAGGTCGGATGCCAAATACAGATGCGGGGTGAACGATGCATCATCCATCGTGTCGTTGCCATTAGGGCCATCGAACCGATAACGCGGCATGAACACATATCCGCCCGCCATCGCGTGTGTCCCGGCAAGCTGAGTCAGTCCGGCAGGATTGTAGTGCGCGGCGGAGGCGTCGTCGGCTTGGGCGATGAACGCTTCACCTTGGGCCGTGGCGGCTGCGTTTTGGTCGGGACTGCGAAACCCCAACGCCATGAGGTCGCCGGCCAACGTGGCGGTCAGCAGCACACTGCCAGCAACCGTCTTGAATTGTGCATTTCGTATCACCACACCATTCCTCCAGTTCGTCACGTAGCACCGTATGTGCCACGCATATCGTCACCGGCAGGGGCGTTGATGCTGAGGAAGTTGGAAGGCAAAGCAAACGAGCCGGCCAAAATTGACCAGTTCGCGGGGTCGCAAACGCGCAAAGTTGGACGCGTTTCAGGACGGTACCGGCTGTTCCTCCAGCGGTTGCGGATCGGGTTGACTGGCCGGTGTGTCCGATTCGCCAGTAGGGATGCCCAAGCGGTCCATCTTGTATCGCAACATCCGCCGCGTGATACGCAGGAACCGGGCGGCTTCGGTGATCACACCATCCGACCGCTGTAACGCTTGCTGGATGGAGATGCGCTCCACTTCGTTGGTGAGTTCCGAAAGGTCAAATCCATCGGATCCCGGTTGGATGCGAATCCGGGGAGTCGAATCGGCCGTCAACTCGATCTCCATCGCTTCGCCCAGATCGGCGCGCGTCTCGGGTACGGGCGTCTGTTTGGCGATGGCAGCCGAATCCCGGTCAGGTTGCGCGGGGCGCGGCACCATGAAGGGCAGATGCTCGGGGGTGATCTCCGTCGCATCGCACGTGACCATCAACCGTTCGATGGTGTGCTGCAATTCGCGGACGTTTCCGGGCCAGGGATACTGTCTGAGCATTTCAATGGCAGCCGGCGTGTAGGTGGGCGCGGCGCGGTTCATTTGCCGGGCGAATCGCTCGGAGAAATGCAGCACAAGCGGCAAAATGTCCTCCTGCCGGTCGCGCAGGGAGGGCAGCACCAGCGGGACAACATTGATCCGATAGAACAGGTCCTCGCGGAAATTGCCCTTCTTGACTTCCGTTTCGAGATCGCGATTCGTCGCGCAGACGAGCCGCACATTGATGCGAACCGTCTCCTGACTGCCGACTCGGCGCACTTCGCGTTCTTGGATGGCGCGAAGCAGTTTGCTTTGAGTGCCCATCGGCATCTCGCCAATTTCATCCAAAAACAACGTCCCCCCGTCTGCGGCTTCGAACATCCCGATGCGGCGCTGGAGCGCCCCGGTGAAGGCACCCTTTTCGTGCCCGAAAAGCTCGCTTTCGAGCAGTTCGCCGGGAATCGCGGCGCAATGAACCGGGATGAACGGACCGTCCTTGCGGCTGCTGCTGTAATGGAGGGCGCGCGCGACGAGTTCCTTGCCGGTGCCCGTTTCGCCCAGCACCAGCACGGTGCAATCAGTGTCCACGACCTTCTGCATCAACCGATACACTTCCTGCATGGCCGCGCCTTCGCCAACAATCTGGTCGAATTTTCGCGTGGATTCGAGGTACGCGCGCAGCCGTCCCACCTCGCGCTCGAGGGATTTCTCTTTGAGCACACGCTCGACGACGAGACGGATTTCCTCCACGTCGAACGGCTTGTTGATGTAGTCCATTGCGCCAAGTTTCATGGCTTGCACGGCGGGCTTTGCTTCCGCCACGGCCGTGACCATGACCACGGGCAGGGAGGGGGCGAAACTCATGATTTGCGCGAGCAGTTCCAGTCCCGACATGCCCGGCATCATGATGTCCGCCAACACCAGATCGAACGCCGGCGCGCTGCGCAGGTGCGCCAACGCCGAGGCCCCATCTTCGCAGGTTACGACTTCGTACTGATCCTTGAGAATGAACCGCAACGATTCGCGCGGACTCATCTCGTCATCCACGACCAGAATTCTGGCCTTGTTCATACCGACCTCCTTGTTATGTCTGTTTCACCGCGGGAGGACTTGCGTCATCCACGCGACCCCATACCACCGGCGCGATTGCCCAGCCGGCTGTTCCCCATTTCCACAGCCCGCCCGTACGGTTGCCGATCATCCGCCGACCGCTTCAACCGCGCCACCAGTTCATCTTCGGGATGCGACTGCGCCATGACGGGCAGCACCAACGTGACGGTGGTGCCCTTCCCCAACTGGCTGTCTATTTCCCAGGCTCCATTGTGTCTCTCGACGATCTTTTTCACAATCGTCAAACCCAATCCCACGCCCACGTTACGGGTGGTCACGAACGGATCGCTGACGCGCGGCAGGTTCTCCAACGAGATGCCCTCGCCGGTATCCATCACCTCGATACACACGGCGCCGCCTTCCGGCAACTTGCCGTCAGGAAAATCCTCGCCCACCGCATCCGAGGTGCTGACCACAAGCCTGCCGCCGTTGGCCATGGATTGCACGGCATTTCGCAAAATATGTTCCAACGCCTGTCCCAATCGCAACCGGTCGCCTGAAAACCGCGCCTGCTTATGCTCAAAATTACGCTTTATTTGAATGACCGGCAGGGCGTTGCCTTCGGCGGCCTTGTCGCCCACGGCCAACAACTGCGCCAGCTTCTTGCGCTGAAACTCCTCGGCAATATTATTCACGCTCGTTTCAATCCATTCACTGACAAGTATCTCCTCGCGCACCAAGTCCAACGGATGCGCGAAGAACGTCAGGTTGTTCACCAGCACATCCACGCGATTGATCTCGTTGGTCACCACGTTGCTGAATTGGTCGCGGAACTCTTTCTCACCGTGTTTCTCCGGCAACAACTGCGCGAAGATTTTCACCGACACCAGGGAGTTCTTCAATTCGTGTGACATTCGGGACGCAAGCCGCATGAAGAACTCGCGGTCCTCCAGTTCCCGGGCCTGTTGCTGGTGCAGTTTCTCTTGTGTGATGTCCTCGATCAACCCCACGCCCACCAGCATGGTCGTTTTCCCGTTGGCGGCTGCTCCGCCCCGCGCCACTTCGAACCTCGTGGCCGTCACGCCCAGGATCTTGTTGGTTCGCGGCAACGTCAACTCGCGCCGACGCACCTCCTGACCGGTTTGCAGCGCCTCAAAGATGGCGTCGCTGATCAATCCCGGCAACATGGTGGCGTTCAACCCGGCCAAGTCCTGCTCGGCCAAACCCAACATTTCACCCGCGCTGCGGTTGACTGTGAGCAACCGTCCGTCCTGGCCGATCACCACGATACCGGTCGGCACATGACGGAACACGTCGGCGATGAATTTCTGTTGTCCGTCCACTTGATCCAGAAGACTGACATTGCGCAAGGCCTGCGCCAGTTGCCCCATCAAGTGATAGATCAATTCCAGTTCTTCGTTGGTGACTGGCTCGCCGGTGATCTTGCCGCCGAACGTCAGCACGCCGACCAACAGGTCGTTGTCGAGCACCGGCACGGCAAACTCCGCCCCCAGCAAGTCCAATTCGCGGGCCACCGCCTCGTCAAAATCCCCAAGCCCGGCAAGGCTGACTTGCGAACGCTGCACAATCCGTCCGTAAGCCAGCAGCGCGGCACCAAGCCCATTTTCCGTGGACAACCTCATGTGATCGGCGACATGCCGGCTGATACCGACGCTGGCGACAACGCGCAGCTCGTTGCCGGCCGGACGCGCGGGATTCCGCAACCAATCGTTGTGAAACGGACGGCTGAAGACCGCGAGCTTGCCGCAGCCGAGGAGTTCGTGAACGAGCCTCAGAAACTCCGTGGCCAATGTGAGGTGATCTTGCCGGTGTCCCAGCACACGGGAAATGGTTTTGAGGGCGTCACGGTACCGGTATGATTCAAAGCCCCGACCGGCCGAAGGAAGGAACGGCGCAGCGGCCAACGGGCCGGTAGGCTGACGAAGCGCCACGGCGGCATCGTTGCGGCGAAGTTTCGCCTGTGTCTCGCGGAGTTCCAAGAAAAGTTGGAGCGATTTGCGGGATCGTTCGACCGTCTCGCTTTCTGACATCACCAGCCACGTCGCCGGCATTTCAAACGCGGCTTGCTGAAAATCCGCGACTCGCACGATGACGATGAGATGCGACGGCGAGTTGACGGTTGCGCCCCGCAACGAATCCAGCGCGCACAAAGCCGTCCCGCCCAATGACGCGGCGTCCACGATGACAGCGTCGGCCAGCGGCAGCCATTGCCGAAACATCGCCTGGTAGTTCTCCCGGCTGCCTTCGGCCGGCGGCGCAAGCATGATGAAACTGAAATGCTGGCCGAGCAGTTCCGAGAAGAGTTGTTGTTGCGAAATCCCGCTGGATAGGAGGATGGCGGTTTTCATTGGCAATATGCCTCCGTTTGAATGGGCGTCACGGGGACGAACAAGGCGGATTCGGCCGGCGCCACGCGTTCCAGCACGAGCACGGTGTTTCGGCCGCCGAATCCAAAGGAGTTTTTCACGATCGTGTTCAGGAGCCGGTGACGAGGCCGGTGCGGAACACAGTCAAGGTCGCACTCCGGATCGGGGTAATCGCGGTTGATCGTGGGTGGAATGATGTTGTGGCGGAGCGCCATGCAGGAAGCCGCCACCTCCAACGCGCCGCACGCTCCTTGGGTGTGGCCGACGGTGGATTTGATGGAACTGAGCGGGATGTTGTAGGCCTGCTGGCCCAGGACCGTTTTGAGCACCAGCGTTTCCGTCGAGTCTCCCAGCGGCGTCGAAGAACCGTGGGCGCTGAGATAATCCACATCGGAGGGATTGATGCCGGCGCGAGTCATGGCCATTTCCATGCAGCGGGCGGCTTGCTCGCCGGTCGGATGCGGATGGCACATGTGATGGGCGTCGCAGGTGTTGGCTGAGCCGGTAATCTCGGCGTAAATCGTGGCGCCACGACGGCGCGCGCGCTCCAACTCCTCCAGCACCAACACGCATCCGCCCTCCCCCATGACGAAGCCGTTGCGTTTGCGATCGAACGGACGGCTGGCGCGGGCAGGCTCATCATTGCGTGTGGCCAACGCGTGCGTGATGCTGAACGCCGACATGATGGCGGGACGGATGGGCGCATCCGCGCCACCGGCAAACATCACATCCGCTTCATTGGCGATGATAAGCTCGGCGGCTTGGGCGATGGCCGCTGTGGAACATTCGCACCCTGTGGCGATGGTAAAACTGGGAGCATTCAATCCGAGGTGAATGGAAATCTGTCCGCTGCAAGAACCCGTGTAAATGCCGATGGAAGCATAGGAACTCATCGCTTCGTGACCCCGGGTACGCCAGACTTCGTACTCCTGTTCGTGAAAGTGCAAGCCGGAGAACGCCGTGCCCATAGCCACACCAATGCGGTTGCGATCTTCTTTGTCGAGATCGAGCGCGGCATCTTCCATGGCGAGATAGGCCCCGACTAGCCCGAACTGCGCGAAGCGATCCATGCGCTTGGTTTCTTTGCGGCCAATCCATTGTTCGGGATGAAAGTCCTTCACTTCGGCGGCAATTTTACATGGACAATCCGAGTCGAGAAGCATCGGGCAATGATCTACGCCAGAATGACCGGCCAGAATGTTTCCCCAAAACTCCTCAACCCCAATACCCACCGGACTCACCACACCCAGTCCGGTAATGACAACGCGTCTGTTGTTCATACGTGCTCGACTCTCCCTATGTCCCTATGGGTCAGCTACCGTCGTCGGTTCTGCTCCTTGGACAAAACCACGATTCAGAGGGCATCCCCATCCCTGTCGCGCACTATACACAAGTCGCGCCTCCGATGTAAACAACAACCTGAACAAAAATGTCACTTCGCCCGCTGAGTTATCGCAAAAGGATGGTCAGGCCATCGGTACATACACGTAGAAGGTCGCCCCATGACCTTCCACACTGTTGACCGTGATCATGCCGCCATGATCGCGGATGATTTTCTGGGAAATGGACAATCCCAATCCGGTGCCATCCTTCTTGGTGGTGAAAAAAGGATCGAACAACCGGTTCCGAACTCCTGCCGGAATGCCACTGCCGTTGTCGGCCACTTCAATGACGGCCATCCGCCGGTGATTCGATGTCTCCGGCAAGTTTTCGTCTTCGCTGACTCCGACCGAAACACGAATCTTGCCCCCCACCGGCACCGCGTCGGTGGCGTTGTTGAGCAAGTTGAGCAACACCTGCAACACTTGATGACGATCCACCTTCAACGTCGGTTGCTCATGGAAATGCTTGGTCAGCTCGATCTGGCGCGCTTTGATTCTCGATTGCACCAATTCAGCCGCTTCATTCACCAGTTCCACCGCCGAGTAATCGCTGATGTTGACCTGCGACGGCCTTGCGAAGGCCAACATGCTTTCAATGACGCGCGTGATGCGCTCGACGTCCTTCTGCACCAACACGCTGAATTCCTGCTTGAACTCGGGGTCGTCACCGCGCTCCGGCAGGAGCTGGGCAAACGTATGAATCGAAGCCAACGGGTTGCGTATCTCATGAGCCACTCCCGCCGCAATGGTCCCCAGTTCAACCAACCGGTTCTTGCGGAAGATCTCCTCTTCCAACCGTCGGTACTTCACCGCCAACGCCACTTCCGATGCAATACTGCTCAACAGCCGCAGATCCCTCACAAAAAACATCCCATGGTCGGCCTTCGGTCCGCAGCAAAGCAGTCCATCCAGACGGTCTTCCAACATCATCGGTACCGCCACGACACACTGCAACCTTTCCAGCTCGGACTGCAATCTCATCGCTTCGCCGATACTGGCCCGCTTCGGCAATTCATCCAGCACCAGGGAGTCTTGCTTCTCCGCCAACCACTTCACCAACGGAGATTCTTCCTCCAACTCCAGCGAACCGGCTTGCACTTTGCACGTTCCGCTCTGAGCCGCCACGACATACCGCCCCGTCAGCGGATCCTGCCGCAGTATCAAGACGCAGGAAACCTGCATCTGTGTCTCGATGCTGGAAACCACCTCCTTCATCAACTGATCAATCGAAGGCATCTGGCGAAGCGTCTTGATCATGCCCCCCAACACGTCTTGATAGCCATACCGGCTGCCAAACAACCGCTCCTGCATGATCCGCTCGGCCTGCGGCATGAACTGCGGCAAACTCACCGCCAGCGTCAGCCCCACCACCATCAATACGCAAACCATGAATACCATTTGCGAAGCTTTCAAAAATCCCGGCACGATCAACGCCGCGCCTCCGACAAACAACAACCCCAAAGCCACCACAATGATCAAGGTAATCGTGTGGATCAGTACCCGCGCAATCACCACGTTGTAATCCGCCAGGCGCGCCTTCGACATCACATAGGCCAGAAAACCGACGTTGAGCGGCAACAAACAAAAACCAAATGGCGGAATGTTGATCTCGTAATGAAGCGGAATGATGATGGAGTAGGTCGTCAGGAAAATCACAAACCATGCCGACAGGAAATAGATGAGTTGCGTCCGTTTGTATCCGCCCAACTTCAGCACCTGACCCAACGAAACAAAGAATCCAAACCACGGCCAGAACACCAACTGAATGCTCAACAGCACGTAAAGCGAGGGATTGTATCGCACATAATGATCCATGTGCGGCTGACGCGGCTTCCAGCCCTCCAAGAGAAAATCCTGCCACAGCAGCCCGATAAAAACCGCCGCCGTGAGATACGCCACGCCAATCCACCAACGCCACCGGCGCATCGTGCCCGTCATCGCGCACAACGTGTGATACCAAAGCGGGCTCACCAAAATCGCCATGGCCACCGTGAACTTGGCCCAACTCATCGCCGTCGCTTCCACGAGCGGCGCAAAATAATGCCCAAACCCCACCAGCCACGCGCCAAACGCCAGCATCGTCGCCCCAAACAGCGGCCCCTCCGCCTGTTGCCGGTTTCGCCAGAACACAGCCGCGGCAGCCGCCACGCTGCCCAGCGCGTTTAACATCACCACAATATAAAAAAAACGATTCATTTCCCCGACCACAACCGAGGCCAAAACGCGCCGGCTTGCTGCCGGTACCGCACATACTCCTCGCCAAACTTGGCCTCCATCTCACGCTCCTCCTTGCTCCACCGCAGCAACAACACCCCGATATACACGCAGGTGACTCCCAACATCCACCACGCCCCGCCACTCAACGGCAACGCCACCACTTCCATCATGATCGCCGAATACGCCGGATGTCGAATCCGACGATACACACCCTCCTTCACCAACTGATGCCCCGCACGAATCTCCAAATTCAAACTCCAAAACCTCCCCAACGCCCGAATCGCCGTCAGCCTCAACCGCGTGGCCCCCATCCACAAAACCACCGCCACACCCCACAACCACCACATCCCCTCGCCGCGCCGCACGGTCCAATACTCGGCCAACGTCCCCAAAAAGATACTGGCGTGCAAAACATAGAAGACCATCAAAGACCACCGCATCTTCACATCGCCGCGCACCGCCCGCTTGCTGAACCCCACCTCCCACAACCGCTCCACGATGGCCACGATCACAAAACCCGTCACCGCCCAATCAAAAGTTGTCATGGTGACGCACTATAAGGACTGGTCAACACTGTTTCAAAACATTAAGTTACGCCCATACCAACGTGAACAGTTTCACCGCCCCATCTCACCACTCATCGTCCCGTCTGCTCCTCCGATGGCTGCCGGCCATCCTCTGGGCCGCGCTGATCTTCACCCTATCCTCGTTCACATTTGCCACCGATCCCGGCCACAACATCCCCAACGCCGACAAATTCGGCCACATCACCGTCTACTACATCCTCGGATGTCTTGTCGCCCGCGCCTGGCGCGCCAACCCGCGATTCTCAACCACCCAACTGTTCATCCTTACCGTCCTCGTCACCTCGGCCTACGGCGCCACCGACGAATGGCATCAGTCATACGTCCCCGGACGCGCCCCCGAATTCGCCGATTGGATCGCCGACACACTGGCCGCCCTTCTCGCCGCCACAACATTCCATCTCCATGACAAAATCCGAAGCCAAAAAGAAACTCGCTGACCTCCGCCACCAAATCCAACGCCACGACATCCTCTACAGCCGCGGCACGCCGGAAATATCCGACTACGATTACGACCAACTCTACCGGCAACTCCAGCAACTCGAAGCCACCTTCCCGGACCTCGTCACACCCGACTCCCCCACTCAACGCGTTGGCGACACCCCTCTCAAAGAATTCAAGCATGTCCGCCACACGGTCCCGATGCTCTCCCTCGAAAAGTCCGACACATTGGAAGGGCTCCGCAAATTCGACACCGATATCCGCAAACAGCTTCCCGGCGAAACAATCGAATACGTCCTCGAACCCAAAGTGGATGGAGTCTCCATCACCTGCCGGTACGACAACGGCCTCCTTATCCAAGCCGCCACCCGAGGCGACGGCCAGACCGGCGACGACATCACCGCCAACGTCAAGACCATCAAATCCATCCCCCTCCGCCTCCACCAACCGGTCACCCTCGAAGTCCGCGGCGAAGCCTACATGCCGCTCGCGGAGTTCGAGCAGTTCAACGAAAAACTCCGCGCCGCCGGCGAGAAACCGTTCCCCAACCCCCGCAACGCCACCGCCGGCACGCTCAAGCAACTCGACCCCCGCATCGTGGCCGGCCGTCCTGTCAGCGCCATTTTTTACCTTGTCGTGGGCGGCGAGTGCCCGACCCACGCCGAATCCCTCGACCTTCTGAAACAGCTCGGCCTGCCGGTCATCCCGCACTGGGTTTGCCCAACAATGGGCGATCTTCTCGCCCGCTACGACAAAGACATCGTCGCCGGCAACGACGAGACCAAAGACCTTCGCACCCGCGTGCCCTACGAACTCGACGGCATCGTGGTGAAAGTCAACTCGCTGGACCAGCAATCGCGGATTCCGGCCAAAGCGCGCGCCCCCGGTTACGCCATGGTCTACAAGCCCGAACACTGGATCAAACCCGCCGAGACCATTCTCCGCGACATCACCGTCCAAGTCGGCCGCACCGGAGTTCTCACCCCGGTGGCCGAACTTGAGCCTGTTTTCGTCCAAGGCAGCACCGTGAGCCGCGCCACGCTCCACAACGAAGAAGAGATCAACCGCAAAGACATCCGCATCGGCGACACCGTCATCATCCGTAAAGCCGGCATGGTGATCCCCGAGGTCGTCAGCGTCGTGGTCGAAAAACGCACCGGCAAAGAGAAACTTTTCAAAATGCCAAACCAATGTCCTAAGTGCGGCGGTCCCGTCCATCGCGACCCCGAATTCGTGGCCTGGCGCTGCGAGAACATCTCCTGCCCCGCCCAACTCAAACGCATCATCCAACATTTCGCCACCCGCAAAGCCATGGACATCGAAGGACTCGGCGAGGTCCTTGTGGATCAACTCGTGGAGGCCGGACTCGTCAAAGACGTGGCCGATCTTTACACCCTCACCGTGGAACAACTGGGCGGCCTCGATCGCATGGCCGAAAAATCAGCCGGCAACGTCATCACCGCCATCGCCGCCAGCAAACACCGCGAACTTTGGCGCCTGCTGCACGGACTCGGCATCACCCACGTCGGCGAAGAAGCCGCCCGCAAACTCGCCGCCCACTTCGGCAGCCTCGACGCGTTGGCCGCCGCGAGTGTCGAGCAACTTCAAGAATGTGAAGACATTGGCCCGGTCATGGCTCAAAGCATACACGACTTCTTCCGCAACCCCCGCAACCTTGACGTCCTAAAAAAGCTCCGGCAAGCCGGCGTCCAACCG
Source organism: uncultured Verrucomicrobiota bacterium (assembly GCA_964514435.1). Taxonomy (GTDB): domain Bacteria; phylum Verrucomicrobiota; class Verrucomicrobiia; order Palsa-1439; family Palsa-1439; genus CAZEQV01. Next base: position 44 of record CAZEQV010000051.1, on the reverse strand, counting down.
CAATCCCCAATCCGCAATTCGCAACCGACCGGCCCCTTTGCCGG
>CAZEQV010000050.1:0-15067 GCA_964514435.1 uncultured Verrucomicrobiota bacterium | reverse complement strand
TCCGGCGCAATGACCGGCAGAGTTCACACATCATGAAAAGTCGAATCACCAATATTCACTACAACGAATCCGAACCGGGCGGTGCGGCGTGACAGGGAGAATGGAGGGATGATGCCAATGATGAGGCCGATGCTTGCCTGTATCGTGGGAATTGCACTTGCCGCGCCCCGGTGCGTGGCGGAGGAAAGCAAGATGCGACAGTTCAATTCGAGGAAGGATTTGTTGTCGCTGCACTACGACCATGCGCCAGACAAGGACGACGGCCACAGCTCCGCTGCCGACCGAACAATACTGGAATCGCTCCACGGCCGGGAATGGGTCAGGAAGCATGCGGTGGCCGTCTCGGGCGCATACGGAAAGAATGCGAAGTCGTTCCATACCCGCTCTGACGCGGTGATGGATGCCTGCTGGAACGACTGCGGCGGTTGGCTCAATGGCCACACGAACCGGGCCGGTGTGATTGATCGTCTGGCCAAGCAGTGGAGCTTGGTCCTGCTGGACGGCGGGGATGTCTGGGTCAAAGAAGGCGGTCAGTCCGACCTGACAGCCGAAGTGGTGCGCATCATCCGCGAGAAAACGCCGGCGATGGATTCCAAGACGCGCATTCACGTTGTCCAGCACAGCGACTGGAACGAACAGCAGACGACGAAAGAGGCGCTCGACTACACCCGGACGCAGACGCATTACATCAGGATTCGCGACGCCAACGCCTATCTGAATCGCAAGGGCGGGGACGCGGCCTTTGAGAAAGCCGCGCTCGCACATCCCGTTTTTGGGCCGGCATGGAAAGCGGCCTTCACGTATTACAATCCGCAGACACGACTCGACTTCTCGGATACCGGTGAGTTGATGCACATCTTAGGCTTGGGCGAGATCAGCATCGCCGAGTTCCGTCAACGCTACCTGGAAACCCCCAATCAGCCGCCCACTGGCGCCCGCAATGCCACAAAGCGTCCGCGTGATGATTGACTATTGACGCTTTCGTGATGCAGTGACCGCCTGTCACCGAGAAAGCCCCGTGCTGGGCACACCCCGTCCCCGCTCAAAAGCCGACTGCGACTTTGAACGATGGCGGTGTTAAAGTGGGCATGAGATTGACTTGCTGCGCTGTCTTGTTTCTGGCCGGCACGCTTCTGGCCGAGGACCGGTATCATCCCAGCCAATACAAACCACCGGAGTTTCCCTTCGCGGAGAACCACATCAAGGTTTCCTTCCTGCCCGCCGCGCGAGATTGGGAACGAGTGGACATCTATGCACCGAAGGAAAGCGCCGAGAAAAAGTTGCCTTGTGTCATCCTGTTTTACGGTGGCGGCTGGGGCGGGAAAGTCGGCGGGTTCAAACCCAATATCGAAGCGTTGTTGAAACGCGGCTACGTCGTCGCAGTTCCTGACTACGTGCTGGGCGCGCAACAGCCGGTACCGTTGGCCATTTGGGACGGCGCCGCGGCGGTGCGATTCCTGCGCGCCAACGCGGTCCAATACCGGATTGATCCCGAACGCATCGGCGCTTGGGGATTTTCGGCGGGCGGCTGGCTGGCGCAGTATCTGGCCCCGTCCGATTCCGCGACGCTGTTCACGGTGACCGCGGAGAACAAGCGGTTGCAGTTTTTCCCAATGATCGAACCGCGTCCGGCCAACGCGGCGTTCCCGGCCAAGCTCCAAGCGTTCGCCACGGATTGGGGCGCCGGCAAGATTGGCAAAGACAGCCGCGTTGTGGGCAATTGGATCACCGCTGATGATCCGCCGATGTTCACCTGCCATAATTCCAAGAACGAACTCCCGACGGGGGCGCAAGCGTACCGGAATGCGGGCGCGGTGGCGGACGTGCAGTTCCTCGACGTGAAGAACACGCATGTCCCCAACGGCAACACACCGGCGGTGGACAAACACGGCAAGACCATCACCTGGCAGGAGGCGAACATTCAGTTCTTTGACGAATATCTGAAAAAGCCAAAGACCGCGACGGCACCGGAAATCCACCCGGCAGGCGGCTCGTTCACTGGTCCGGTCGAGACGCGAATCGTGAGCGTCCATCCGGACGCCAAGATTCATTACACGCTGGACGAAACACCGCCGTCGCCAAGATCGCCGGTGTACACCGGGCCGCTCAAAGTAACCCCGCCGGCAAAACTTTCCGCGCTCGTGATCAAACCGGGCTTGGCCAACAGTGTGGTCACCACGGTTGAGTTCGTGGCCGGCAAAGTGTCCGCGCCGGTCATCACCACAACCAACACCGCGTTCACAGCCAAAGCAGGACAGCCTTTCACGGCACAATTCACCGCCCAATCGGACCAGCCGGTGCGCTGGTGCATGGCTGGCAAGGTCACGGGAAAACTGCTGGAAGCAATCAACACCAACACGGACACATCGAAAGCCAAACGCGAGCCGGCCTGGTTGAGACTCGATCCCGCGACAGGCGTGCTATCCGGCACGCCCGCGCAGCCGGGTGTGAGCGTGTTCATCGTGGCGGCCAATGTCGCCGACGGCCCGGTCACGTTGGTGGATGCGGTCTGCGTCACAGTAACGGTCGCAGGACCGTCTGGGCAATGAAACCGGATAACATTCTTTCACGCCTTTCTGCGGCTCGCTGCCCGCGCGCGCCAGTTGATCTTCCCAACATCATTCTCATCAACTGTGACGACCTTGGTTACGGCGACCTTGGTTGTTACGGCTCGGTCGTCAACAACACACCGGCCATTGATCGTCTGGCCAGCGAAGGAACTTTGTTCACGGATTTCTACATGGCCGCACCGGTCTGCTCGCCCTCCCGGGCGGCGATGCTGACGGGCTGCTATCCGCGCCGGATCGGGATGGATGTTTACGGGCGAGAGAAGAAAAGCGTTCTGTTTCCCGGCGACGCGGAGGGTTTGCATCCCGATGAAGTCACCATCGCCACGTTGTTGCGCCGGCAAGGATACGCCACGAAGCTCGTCGGCAAATGGCACGTGGGGCATCAGCGCGAGTTTCTTCCCTGCCGTCACGGATTTGATGAGTATTACGGCCTGCCCTACAGCAACGACATGGGCATGATGATCCAATGGCCGGCTTATCCGCCGTTGCCTCTGATGGACGGCGACAGAATCGTGGAAGAACAGCCCGACCAAGCCACACTCACAGAACGGTACGTGGAGCAAAGCATCCGTTTCATCCGCGCCAAGCAAGACAAGCCGTTCTTCCTGTATCTGGCTCATATGTACGTTCATGTGCCGTTGTTTGTGCCGGATCATTTTCTGGCGAACTCCCGCAACGGCCAATACGGCGCGGCGGTGGAATGTGTGGATTGGGCGACGGCGGCAATCCTGCGCGAACTTCAACAACTCGGTCTGGATCAAAACACGTTGATCGTTTTCACTTCGGACAACGGCAGCAACGCCCCGTTGCGGGGCCGGAAAGCAACCACATGGGAGGGCGGTCAGCGGGTGCCGTTCTTGATGAGATGGCCGGGTGTCGTGCCAGCGGGAAGATGTTGCCACGACATCGTCTCGGCACTGGAAATCCTGCCGACTTTGGCGTCGTTGGCCGGCACGCACGCGCCATCGGACAGGAAATTGGACGGGTTCGACATAGCTCCGCTGGTGCGCGGCGAAAGCGGTGCGCGTTCGCCGCGAGAGACGTTCTACTATTACCTGCGCGACCGGCTTGAGGCGGTGCGTCACGGCGACTGGAAACTGCATCTGACGACCGGCGAACTCTACAACCTGCGGCGGGATATTGCGGAATCGGAGAACGTGGCCAGTGATTTTGCCGGCAAGGTGGCGGAATTGCAGAAGCTGGCAGAGGCGGCACGTGAGGACTTGGGCGACAGCCTGACCGGCGCGGTTGGTCGAAACTGTCGTCCCTGTGGGCGCGTCGCCAATCCGGTGACGTTGACGCAGTACGATGCCGCGCATCCATACATCGTGGCGATGTATGATACCGGCGGCAAAACGCGTCGTCGCGAGGAGATGGTCGCCACGCCCCCGGAAAAGTTCAGGGGAACCATCATCGGCCCGCAGCGTTAGAAGTCTGCATGAAGATTCAATTTCTTGCACTCGTCGCCGGCAGTGTTGCAGCTCTGGTTTCCGCGCGAGCTGATTATCCGTCATACGCGGGAGCGAACGGCGCGTTCGCCGGGCAGGCGAACGTGGCGTTGATGGATGATATTTCACAGGCCAAGCTTGTCTGGGAATCAGAGGAACAACGCGTTGGCTACGGGAAGACCTCCACAGGCGGCGTGTCCGGCGAGTTTGGCGATCTGCCGCCAGCGGGCGTGGCCAGTCCTATTGTGGCGGATGGCGCGGTGATTCTGTCGTATTTTTCGCCGTCCGGTGACGTGGTGGATGCCGGCTTTCGTGAGCGCGACAAGAACCGCGACGCAACAGGCCAGCGATACAAAGTCAGCGCGGATGATGTGGTGCTGGCAATCGAGTCAAAAACCGGGAAGACGCGGTGGAAGTTCGTGGCCGAGGGCAAAGGAATGTCCATTCCGATGGGCAAACGCGAGGGATGGGGCATCACCCCGGCTGCGGCCAATGGCCGTGTGTTTGCCATCGGAACCACGGGGCGGGTGTATGCGCTCGATTTGAAGTCCGGCAAGTTGCTATGGGAATCCACAGTGCCGAGGCACGCTTCGTTGGAGGAAAAGAAGAATACAGCGCTGGAGAAGCAAGCCGTTGTTCCCACTGCAACGTCCAACTTTGATTCCATCTACGGCCTGCTGCTGGTTGTGGGCGAGACATTGGTAGCGCCGGATCTGTCCGGCGGGTTGATCGGGTTTGACTGCGCTTCCGGCAAGGTGCTGTGGAAGACAACTGAACGCGATGGACTGACCACTTCGTGGAACATGCCGGCGCCGTTGCGTGTCGGGAAGAACGATTACATTGCCACGGTCAACCGCACCGGCCGTTTGCGGATGATTGATGTGCGTGACGGGAAAATCCTGTGGACGCATGAGCTTCGCTCGTTGCATCTCACCCACCCGGTGGGCTTGGGGGATGTGTTGTTGGTGTTTGAATCCAACCCCCGAATCACGGGCGCAGACATCGGCAAACAGGACCAGAACAATCCGGCGCTGAATTACGTCGGCGTGTTGACGGCGTACCGAGCCACGGAGACAGGCCCCGAAAAACTATGGCAGCTTCCCGGTGAGATAGCGCACGTCTTGTCGCTGGATGCGGGCCCGTCGCGGCGCGTGGTCGCGCGGGATGGATTGGTGTACTACTTGACCAATCCCGAAAAGACCGCCGAAACCGGAGGCGGCGGCAAGAAAGAGCGGATGATGCACATCATCGAGGTGGCAACCGGCAAGATTCTGAAGTCAGAACCGTTCCCGTTCGGACAGTTTCACGTGTGGGGTGACCGGGTCGTGGGCGTGTCCGACATTCAACATCGTCCCCGCAAAGCCAACCCGGAAATCTGGCAGTTCTATTCGGCGGACCCCAAGAACTTTCAAAAGCTGGGCGGCGGCTGGCACATCAACGGTCCGACTCCCGTTCACACCGCCACGGGGGGATATGAGTTGCCGTTGTTTGACGCGTTCAGCGACGGTTTCCTGTTTGCGCGAACGGTGCAAGGGATCCGCTGCTACGATCTGCGCCGGTAACGTCAGCCGATCCGGGGCGGTTTGCCGAAGTAGTTGTTCCAGGCCGTATCGGCAATGTCGGCCGTGATGTGGAAGGGTTGGCGGCGCAGCTTGCAGATGTCAACGCACCGGTCCACCAAGTCGCGCGGATCGCAGCGTTTGGGTTCCCGGTGTTCGATACGATACCGGTTCCAAAGGTGCTCCACCACATCGCCGTCATACGTGACCTTTTGAGACGCGGCGTAATCTGTCAGGATGCGCCGATATGTGTCTTCGTCCGGTGCGGTCACTTCGAGCCGGTATCCCATGCGGCGCAGGAACGCCTCGTCTTCGATGTCACTGCTGGTGAGATTGGTGGCGAACACGACAATTTGTTCGAAGGGCATTTGAATTTTCTTGCCGGTGCTGAGTGTGAGATAGTCCACCCGATTTTCCAGCGGAATGATCCAACGGTTGAGCAGGTCTTTGGGCGAGCAACGTTGCCGGCCGAGGTCGTCCACTACGAGGACGCCGCCGTTGGACTTCACTTGGAACGGTGCCTCATAGAACCGTTGCGTGTCGGTGCTGATGAGATCGAGGTTTTGAATGGTCAGTTCCCCGCCCACGACCACCAACGGCGGGCGAATCTTCACCCAGCGGCGGTCGTAGTTGTTGTGGGGATGCGGGAGCGGATGATGATTGTGCGTGTCGAACACACGGATGACCTGCCCGTCCACTTCAATGGCGTAAGGAATCCACAAATGCCCGCCGATGGCTTTGACCAGCGCGGTGGCCATGGCCGTTTTGCCGTTACCGGACGGTCCGTTGAGGAACAAACTGCGCGATGAACTGATCACCAGCCCCAGCGTTTCCCGAACCGAATCGCTCAAGACCAATCCACGAACCGCTTCCTGCAACATTTCTGGTTCGACCGGCGGGCGGCTGCGGACTTGGTCCACGATGGTTTCGGTGTAGGACTTTAACGAGACCGGCGCGGGGCCGACATAACTGCAAAGTTTCATCATCCGATTGATCTCGGTCCATCCCCGGTCCAAGACCGCGTAGCGGTGATGGTGCATGCCGATCATGCCTTTGATCTCGATGAGTTTGTCCCGATACAACCGCTGCAACAACGCTTCGGTGATAATCATGCCCAATCGCATCCGGGCCGCGATGGATGAGGTCGTGCCTTCGGGATCAAGTGAAAGTGTCTTCAACGCCAAATCCGCCAGAAACGCCGGGCTGACCTCCAACTCTTCCAATCGTTCGGGAGTGGATGGCACGAAACCGGATTCTTTCTCGACGGGGAGCGGCTCTTCCGCGACCGGTTCTTCGGGAAGCCACAACGGCACTTCTGGTTCTTGGTCAGTGTGCGTTTCTGAGTCTGGACGGTTCATGTGCGGGTTCTGAATAGCAGTAACCAGACCAGCAACGCCCTCCAGCCGGTGACCTAACCAAACAAAAGGGCCGCCCCTTTCGAGGCGGCCCTAAGTCGTTGGAGATCAAACTACTTGCGATCGGTCAACGCTACCACTCCCGGCAGGGGTTTGCCCTCCAAAAACTCCAAGCTGGCCCCGCCGCCCGTGCTCACAAATGTGACCCGTTTGTCCAAACCGGCCTTCTTCACGGCTTTGGCGCTGTCGCCGCCGCCGATGATCGAAACTGCGCCATTCTTTTCTGTCGCCTCGACGATGGTCTTGGCTATCTCAAACGTCCCGCGCGCAAAGTCCGGTATCTCGAACACGCCCATTGGTCCGTTCCAGATGATTGTCTTGGCCTTGGCGATTTCCCTTTTGTACTGCTCGATGGTCTGCTGTCCGATGTCCACTCCCTCCCAGCCGTCCTCAATGCTCGGTCCGTCGGTGTTGCGCGTGGGGGCACCGGCTTTGAACTCGGTCGTCTGCAATTGATCCACCGGCAACAGGAACTTCTTGCCCTTGGCTTTTTCGAGCAGCGACTTGGCCAGATCAATCTTGTCGTGTTCGCACAGCGATTTGCCGACGCTGAACCCTTGCGCCTTGCGGAACGTGTACGCCATCGCGCCGCCGATGAGGATCACATCCGCGATGTTCAGCAAGTTCTCAATGACCTTGATCTTGTCGGAAACCTTCGCACCACCGAGGATGCACAGCAACGGCCTCGCCGGATTGGAAATGACTCCGCCGAGGTACTCCAATTCCTTTTCCATCAGAAACCCGGCCGCGCTCTTGCCGCCACGCTTGGCGAGAATGCGCGCCACGCCTTCCGTGGACGCGTGCGCCCGGTGGGCGGATCCGAAAGCGTCGTTGACATACACATCGGCGTTCTTGGCCAGTTTCTCGGCAAACGCCATATCGTTTTTCTCTTCCTCGGCGTAGAAGCGGACGTTCTCCAGCAACACAACCTGACCGGGCTGCATGTTGGCAACGACCTTGTCCACCTTCTCGCCGACGCAATCATCCACGAACGCCACATCCACACCGATCAACTCGGAGAGACGCTGCGCCACCGGCCGCAATGACTGTTTCGGGTCGCGTTTGCCCTTGGGACGACCGAGGTGGGAACATAGGATGATCTTCGCACCGGCTTTGATCAAATAATCGAGCGTCGGCACCGTGGCCTTGATGCGCTTGTCATCGGTGATCTGCGCGCCGGTTTCATCGAGCGGCACGTTGTAATCCACACGCACCAACACGCGTTGGCCGTTCAAGTCCTTCAAATCTTTCAGCGATAGTTTTGCCATAATTTTTTCCTCCAAAAATCAACGGGGTTGACGGAGAGTATCCCATCAAGAGAGCGAGTCAAACCAATAACCGCCCATCCACGGCGCCGCGTGAATTGGCCGTGGCAGGCCGTAGATGTAAGCCCGGTATGTTTGCGGAACACCGCCAGCAGATTGTTCTGATTAGTGAACCCGCTTGCTGACGCCATCTCGCTGATCACCTCTCGAAGACAAGCGCATCGCTGGAGATGCGCGACCGGCGATCCATGGCAGTCATCTGTATGTGGAGGCTCAAATTTTCCAATTGGTGACAAGACACTTCTTCGCAAAATAAGGAAATCTTGGCTTAGAACCGAGTTGACAAATACAGCGAATCCCATAGAGTTGAACATGAGAGGGATTCTATCATGAGCAAGCATCTTCTTCGACTCGCTTTTAGCCTCATCGTGGCCTTTATTGTTTCCACAGTAACGACTCACGCCCAAACTTTCACTTGGGACGGCGGGAGCGGCACTTCCAATGGCTGGTCTATCGGCGACAATTGGCTGTCCGATGTCGCGCCACCCAATGATGGCACTGACGTTCTGGTGTTCACCGGTACGACAAGGTTGACGAACTTTACCGATGCGGCTTGGAGTTTGAACTCGTTGATTTTCGGAACCGGAGCTGGTGCGTTCTCCTTTTTCGGCGCGCAATTGACGATTGGCAGTGGCGGGATTTCCAACGGCACGACTGTGGCGCAAGTGATCAATAACAACATTCTGATTTCTAGCGCGCAGACCTGGGTGGCCCGAAACGGGATTCTTACGCTGAATGGCAACTTGACTGGTTCCGCCAGTCTCGCGCTGAATGGAAACAGCTCCAACAGTTCAACACTGCCTACAATCCGGTTCGGTGGAATTAACACCAACTACACCGGCACGATTACTCCTGATGGTGGCAGTGCGGGGCTCTTGCTGGCTTCTCCGCTGGCACAGACCGGCGGATTGATTGACCTCAATGCCGGCAACCGCAACTTGTGGTTGACGGCCAACACATCGTCCAATCCCTACACATTCGGTATCGGCACGACCGCGCCCTTGCCGGGAAGTCCGATGAAAGTTCGGTTCCGGGGATCGGGGACGGCGGGACTTTATTTGACCGGCGGCCATGTCTATTGGGATCCCGGCAACGGTGGCGATTACACGTGGGTGAACGAATCCAACACGATTGACTTCAACGGCAGCGATGGTTCGACGCCGAACTACTTCATCATCGGCAACGATTCCAGTTCATTCATCCTCAGCGGCGCAAACAAGACGTTCCGCAACGCGGGTGGCGGCAACAGCTCCAGTCTCGCCATCCTGCGGTCGGCTCTGGCGGATGATTCCGGGGGCGCACGCAATCTGAACACATCACTGAATCTCCTGATATTGACCCGCCCGGCCGTCAATGACAGCAACCCCGGCACCATCACAGTCAGCGGCGGCGCGCTGGCCGTGACGAACATGAACCAGATCTTCTCCGGTAACCTGAACCTGAGCGGCGGCGTGTTGGTGCTGGATGGTCTCTCGTGGAGTGATTTTCTTGCAGGTCGCAGCAGCGGAAACGGCACGGGTGCCAACCAATGGCAGTTGACCGGCGGTGGGTTCGCCAGTCGCGGCGCGGATCTAACCATCAGCGGCGGTCCCACGAACCAGTTTAATGCCAGTTTTGCCTTGGGTTCCGCAGCTCTCGATACGAATGGCCAATTCTATGCCACGGGCAAGATCACCTTGGTGCAAGACACGACCATTACCGCGCGCCGGACTATTACGATTGGCGCGACCGGTCCCGGATTAACCGGCACCGATGCTGAAGGGATTGTGCATACCATTAGTGGTAACATCATTGACGGCATCGTGGCCGGCTTGGGTGGTTCTTCCACCGGCGCGCTGTCATTCTCCGCTTCGGGTCCCTCCAGCGACAGCACGATCGCTGAAGTGGTCTTGAGGGGCACCAACTATAGTTGGAAAGGATCAGCATCGGTTTCTGTCAACACGGGCAACATCCTGAATAGTGGTCCCGGTGGCATTGCCAACAACAACGACATCATTGTCCGGTTCGATGGCGACGCGAGTTTTCCCACGGGAAACATCAGTGGCACCACAACAAACACGGCTTACCTCGCGGCCCAGCGACGCAACACCACCGGCAACCGGTATGGGTTCATGATTACCGGCAGCACGGCCAGCAACGTCGTGTATGACTTGCCGGCGGGGTACAAGTTCCTAATTGGCGGCGCTGGCACGCAGGAGCAACCGGGCACGTTTGGCAGCACCGGCGGCGACGCCACACTACAGAACTCCGCAATCGTGGTTCACTCGACGGCTTCAAGTCAGACCCTCAACCTGCTGGTGCGCGAGGGCACGCTCACCTTTGGGTCAACCAACGCTGGGGCGGTATCGCTCCAATCGGGCGGTGGGATCAGCGGTTCCGACAGTGGCATTGGCGGAGCCGCGACGACGATCACCGACCGATCCGGAGGCTCTACACTCGTCAAACGCGGTCCCGGCACACTGATCCTGCGGAACGTGGCCTACGTTCTGGCTGCGTCGGGGACAGATCACTCGTTTAGCAACACCTGGCAGATCGGTCAGGGCACTGCAAATGTGTTTGGTGGGGCCTTGCGTGAAACCGGCACTGAGATGTCCAATTCCACGGTGAGCAACAAAGTCACGATGGCCGGCGGCGTGCTTGAACTTGGAGCGGCGGACTTCACCCGTATCCTCGGTACCGGCATTGGCCAAGTCAACATGGCCGGTACGGGCGGCGGCGGGTTCTCGGCCTTCGGCGGCGACCGGCTGGTCATGGCCAACAACAACACCAACGCCCTTTCCTGGGGCAGCGGCAGCTTCGTCGCCAGCGGTCAACCGTTGCTGTTCGGTTCGTTTACCGCCGACAGCGTCATCACCTTGACCAATGGTCTGAACCTTGGCACCTCCGGCAACAGCACCCGTATCATTCGTGTCATTGACAACACCTCGACCAATACCGACTTCGCGCGCGTCGTCGGTGTGATCAGCGGCAGTTCCGGCAACGGTTTGCGCAAGGAAGGCGACGGCACGCTCGACTTGGCTGGCTTGAATACCTATGCAGGCCTGACCACCAACGCGGCCGGTACGCTATTGATCAACGGTTCGCTCACGGGAGCCGGTGGGGGCATCTTCACGTTGGCGGGTGCGACATTGGGAGGTTCTGGCACGACCACGCGGAATGTCACCATTCAAAATGGCGGCACGCTCAGTCCCGGCAACAGCCCCGGCATTTTCAACGTCGGCAACCTGTCGTTGGCGTCGAACTCCAACTTCAAAGTGGAGATCAACGGCGTGACCGTGGGCACAGACTACGATCAAGCCAACGTCACAGGCACCGTGAGCTTGGACGGCGCGAACTTGGTTCTGTCGTTGGGCTATGTGCCGTCGGTGGGCGATGAGTTTGTGATCATCAACAACGACAGCACGGATCCGGTGGGCGGGTTCTTCTTCGGACTGCCGGATCTTTCGACGTTCTCGCTGGGCGGGTTCAACTGGGAAGTCACGTATGTGGGCGGAGTGGACGGCAACGACGTCGTGCTCACAGTGATTCCCGAACCCGGTGCGTTGACGCTGGCGCTGGTCGGTCTTGCCGGCGCGGCGCTGGTCATACGCCGTCGCCGGTAGCCTGTGTGGCGCAAGGCATCTTGCCTGCGCGGTGAGATTGTTATTGTTGACCGCCTTGATTGGCAGATCGGGATGCTTGCGCGATGGGGGCGCGGCGTGTAGCATCCCGCCCGTTACACACACTCGGGACCAAGGCGATGTACAAAGAATTCTACAGCTTGCGGGAATATCCGTTCAACATGACCCCGGACCCGCAGTTCCTGTTTCTCAGCCGGCACCATCGCGCCGCGCTGGATGTGTTGCGTTACGGCGTCCAAGAGCGCAAAGGGTTCATCGCCATCACCGGCGAGGTGGGCGCGGGCAAGACCACACTGTGCCGGGCGCTGCTGCGATCCCTGGATTGTTCCGTTCGCACCGCGCTAATTCTGAATCCCTGTTTGACGGATTCGCAAATCTTGCGGGTGATCTGCGACGAGTTTCGCCTGCAACCGGCCAAGACCACCCGCAAAGATTTGTACGACACCATCAACGCTTTCCTCCTGCGCGAGCTGGCCGCCAATCACAACGTCGCGCTCATCATTGACGAGGCGCAGGATTTGAAGCCGGCCGTGTTGGAGCAGATCCGTCTGTTGTCGAATCTCGAAACCGAAAAAGAAAAGCTGCTTCAGATCGTTTTGGTGGGGCAGCCGGAATTGGGCGAGTTGTTGGCCCGCGAAGATCTCCGGCAGCTTCGCCAGCGGATTGCGTTGCGCCATCATGTGGCGCCGTTGTCGCCGGACGAAATCGCCGAGTACATCGCGCACCGGCTGCAAGTGGCCGGTGGGGATGGGCGCGTGCGTTGGTTGACGGAAGCGGTTCGGTTGATCGCGGAGTATTCGCGGGGCATTCCGCGCCTGATCAACGTGGTCTGCGACAAGTCACTGCTGGCCGGTTACGTGGCCGAAACCACCGTCATGGATGCCGGCATCGTTCGGCGGGCGATTGAGGACACAGAATGTCGTGTGGCCTCGGAGGTTCTGGCCGGATGAGTCTTGTCCACGAGGCGTTGCAGAAAGCGGAGCGCGAGCGTCAACGCAAACAAGGCACGCCCAGCGTACCGGCACCGAAACCGGTAGCGCCGGCTTCTCCACAGCCGGCCAACAAGCCGTCGCCTCCTCCGCCCGCATCTTCGCCGGCGTGGTTGTGGGTCATGGTGGCATGTGTGGTGGTGGTGGCCATCGTGGCCATTGTTTATCTGGTCAGTCGCACGACGACGAATCATCAACCGGCACCGGCTCCCCCGGTGGCCGCCGTTGCCGCGCCTGCTGCCGCCGGGGCCGTTGCGGTGAGCGCACCGGCGGTGAGTCCGCCGCCACAGCCGACGATGCCGGAATGGAAGGTGACCGGCATCATGACCGACGCGGCTGGCGTGCCGACGGCGATTGTGAACGGACGGGTGGTGTATGTGGACCACTATGTGGACGGGGCGACGGTGCAGAAGATCGAACGTGACCGGGTGGTTCTGCGGTGGAATGAGAAGGATGTGGTGGTGCGGTTGTATTGACCGGTGACGTTTCATGGGCGGCTGCATTCCGAATCAGCTTTTCGAGGGGTTGTCTCCCGCCGAGTGCGCGGCGGCGGAGGCGGTGGGGCACCGGCACGTGTTTGCGCCCGGCACGGCCATCATCCGGGAGGGCGAGCGCGGCGATGCGATGTATTTGATCATGCGGGGCGAAGCGGAAATGACGAAACGCGCGCCGTCCGGCAAGGAGTTGGTTTGGATCACGCTGGGGCCGGGCAGTTTTTTCGGGGAGATGACGCTGTTGCACAGCGCGCCGCGGTTTGCCACGTGCACCTCGAAGACCGAGGTGGAGACGCTGGTGTATCGGAAGCCGGAGTTGGAACAGGTGATCGCGCTGAGTCCGCAGATCGGGCTGAATCTGGCCAAGGTTTCCAATTATCGCCTGCGGGAGGCGTTGAAGCGGCTGGTGGAGGAATCGGTGTATCAGGAGAAAATGGCGTTGGTGGGGCAGATGGCCAGTTCCATCGCCCATGATTTCCGCAGTCCGCTGGCAGCGGTGCGGATGGCGGCGGAAATGATCGCGGTGGATCCGAAAGATCCACAGGTGCCGGAGTTTTGTCAGTTGATCATTCGAAACGTGGACCGCGCCTCGAACATGGCGACGGATGTCCTGGATTTTGCGCAGGACACGATCCGTCTGGACCGGCAGGAATTGGATCCGGTGATGTGGTTGAGGGCGTTACAGGAGCTGTTGCAGCCGGTGTTGTTGAATCGGCGGATTGAATTTCGGATTGATGTGCGGTGCCGGGAGAAGTTGCGGATAGATGGCGAGAAGATGACGCGGGTTCTGTTCAATCTGGCGCGCAATTCGGTGGAAGCGATGCCGGAGGGCGGCTCGTTGCGGGTGAGGGTGGACAAGGACGAGCGCGGCCATTTGTTGGAGGTGTCGGACACCGGCCGGGGCATTCCGCCGGAGATACGGGACCGGTTGTTTCAGGTATTCGTGACGTTTGGGAAGAAGAACGGTACCGGCTTGGGAACGGCCATCGCGCGCCGGATTGTGGAGTTGCACGGGGGAACGATCTCGTTCGAGACGGAGACCGGCAAGGGCACAACGTTTCGCATCATCTTGCCTGCTTCGTGATCGTCGCGTTACCGGCTGCAGAACCACAAACAGGATTAAGCCGGTGCTTGTGGTCAGCGGCGTTTTTGCATGTCGCGCATCGCGCGATCAATTTCGCGATTGGCGGTCTTGCGTTTTAGTGTTTCGCGTTTGTCTATTTCGGCTTTTCCCCTGCCCAATCCCAACAGAACCTTGGCGTAACTCTTGGTGAAATAGATTTTCAATGGGATGAGCGCCAAGCCTTTGGCGTTGAGTTGGCCGGCCAGGCGGTCAATTTCCTTCTTGTGCAACAGTAACCGTCGGGGGCGCACAGGATCCACGTTGTAGCGGTTGCCTTGTTCGTAATGTTGTATATGCGCGTTGTACAGCCACGCTTGCCGTCGGTGGTCAATGCGGGCAAATGCCTCGTCTATGGACGCGCGGGCGTGGCGCAAGGATTTCACTTCGGTGCCACGCAGTTCAATGCCGGCCTCGATGGTTTCGAGGATGAAATAATCGCGCCGGGCTTTGTGGTTGTTGATGGTCGGAACCATGTCCGAAGCCCGTGGTTTAGATCGCCCGGATGAGAACGAATCTCAGCCGAG
>CAZEQV010000049.1:0-15342 GCA_964514435.1 uncultured Verrucomicrobiota bacterium | reverse complement strand
AACATTTTGTTTAACTTTTCTATTAGACAATTTGTTGACATGATTTGTACAAGCGTGTATCAATCTTCCATGAGTTCTACCGGATCTTATCCGATTCGAGTCGTTTCAAACCGTACCGGGCTTTCGGCGCACGTCATCCGTATCTGGGAAAGACGTTATGAGGCCGTCAGCCCCAACCGTTCAGGAACCAACCGCCGGCTTTACACCGATGATGAGATTGACCGGCTGCGGTTGCTGCGTCTGGCAACAGAAGCCGGCCACAAGATCAGTGATGTCGCCAAACTTCCTTTGGATCGCCTGACCGAACTGGTGAGATCCGACATCAGCGCCACCACTTCGGCACCGCTATCCCGCGTCAGTTCCGACAAACCCGCTTCTTCCTTGAACGTGGTTCTTGATCTTTGTCTGGAAGCCATCGCGCAACTGGACACCGGCAAGTTTGAGTTGCTGCTGGCGCAAGCTTCGCGATCCTACAGCCAGACCGCCATCGTCGAGCAACTGATCACCCCGCTGATGAATGAGGTCGGCGACCGGTGGCGTGATGGCCGCTTGCGAGTGGCGCACGAACATCTGGCGACGGCGGTCATACGGAACTTTCTGGCGACGATTGTCGCCGCCTATCATGTGGAGGAAACCGCGCCCGTGCTCCTGGCCACCACGCCGGCCGGTCAGTTGCATGAGATCGGCGCGCTGCTGGCCACGGCCACTGCTGTTTCGGCCGGCTGGCGGGTGACGTACCTGGGACCGAACCTCCCGGCGGAGGAAATCGCCGGTGCCGCCCATCAAAACAAAGCGCGCGCAGTGGCGCTCAGTATCGTGTATCCTGAAGATGATCCTCGGGTTGACATGGAACTGCAAAAACTGCATCGGCTGCTGACCAACGGCGCGGCCATTCTGGTGGGAGGACGCGCCGCGCCCGCGTATGCGGCCGGCATCGCCCGGATTGGCGCGACGCTGATTCGCAACTTGGGGCACTTGCGTCAAGAATTGGAAAGGGTCCGTTCACAAGGCAAGCCGCTGGCCGCATGAACTCGCATGAAAAACACACCGTGATTGTCGTGGGAGCCGGCATGGCCGGCTTGGTGGCGGCGCGCAAGTTGCGCGCCAGCGGCCGTCCGGTTGTGGTCTTGGACAAGGGCCGCGGAGTGGGTGGACGAATCGCCACGCGTCGCATCGAGGACGCGACCTTCGATCATGGCGCCCAGTTTTTCACCATACGCGACCCGGATTTTGAACGGCTTGCGGCTGAATGGATCACGGCCGGTGCCGCAGCGGAATGGTGTCACGGCTTTGGCCAGGGCGCCGATGGTCATCTGCGGTTTCGCGGCGCGCCCGCGATGAACGCCATCGCCAAACATTTGGCGGCGGGGTTGAACATTCGGACCGAGGCCAAGGTGGTTTCCATTTACTTGGAGCCCGATGGCTGGAGAGTCCGGCTGGAAAATGGGCAAACTCTCGCCGCCGGCAGCCTGCTGTTGACCGCGCCCGTGCCCCAGTCGTTGGCGTTGCTGGAGACCGGTGGGGTCAAACTGCCGGCCGAGCTTGAGCGCGAACTGAAATCCATCACGTATGATTGTTGCCTCGCGGTCATGGTGCGGCTCGTGGAACGCTCCGCGTTGAAATGGCCCGGTGCCTTGCAGTTGAACTCCGAGCCAATCGCGTGGTTGGCCGACAACCAAATCAAGGGCGTCTCTGTCACCCCATCGGTGACGATCCATGCCGGCGCGAAGTTCAGCAGCGCCAACTGGGACCGCGACCGTCAGGACGTTGGCCGTGAATTATTGGCAGCCGCCCGGACGCACATCGGTTCGGCCGTGAAAGATTTTCAGGTTCATGGCTGGCGATACAGCAAGCCGATCATGTTGCATCGGGAGCGGTGTGTGGTGGCGATGCGCCAGCCGCTGCTGGTGTTGGCCGGTGACGCCTTTGGAGCCGCGCGCGTCGAAGGCGCGGCGTTGTCCGGTTTGGCGGCGGCAACTGTCTTATTGTGAAAGCCGGCTCTGCTGTGTTATAGGCAACACAGAGGCCGGTCATGACAAAGCCTTTCACATTTGTTCTCCTGATGAACCTGCTGGCGGTGATGACACATCATGCCGCAGTCCCCGCACCATTCACATTGGCGGAAGAGGCCGAAACACGCGGCCAATTTGAGATGGCCGCTGATCTTTGGTCCCGCGTGGCGACGGAGCATGAACGCAACAAGCAACACGTTCAACAAGCCGACGCGCTGATTCATCTGGCCGGGTCGCAACAAGCGCTGGGCCTGTATCGGGCCGCCAACGAAACAATGGAAAAGGCACTCGCCGTCGCCGAGCTTTCGGGCGATCCGCCCTCGCTGCTGCGCGCCAGAATCTTCGCCGCCACCATCTGCACCTGCACCCATCGCGGGGCGTGGGCCGAGCACCATCTCCAGTCCAGCATCGAAGAAGCCGACCGCAAACACGACACCGGCTTGCTGGCCTTGGCCTGGCATAGTCTGGCCAATCTTCAAGCGCAGACCGGCAAGATCGAAGAGGCACTGGCGTCGTTTGAAACAGCCGCCAAGCTTGCCGGTGAATCCTCGAACCCGGCCCTTCAAACCAAGGCGCGGGCCAACGGCGCCGTCGTCGCCAGACAAGCCGGCAGGATGGATGCGGCCCGCAACTGGAATCGTCAGGCCGGTGAAGCAGCCGGCAAGCTGCCGTCCCACCACGAAACGACGATGCAAATCCTGCGGGTGGCACAAACGTTCTGCGACCTCGGCGACCTGGACGCAGCGGAAAAGGCCGGCAAGGAAGCTTTGCGCGCAGCGGAGACGTTGGGTGATGGGCGCGGCCAATCGCTAGCTATGGGGCTGTTGGGACATCTTTCGGAAAAGCGGTCGAATTGGGACCGCGCGTTGGAGTTGACCCGGCAGGCTCGGTTCACGGCGCAACAACAGCAGATGCCGGACGCGTTGTACCGCTGGGAATGGCAGATCGGACGCATCCATCGCGCCCAAGGAAATCTGACGGAGGCGACGGCAGCGTACCGCCGCGCCCGCGAAGCGCTCCGACCTGTGCGGGAAGATTGGGCGTCGGGTTGCCGCGCTAGGCGCGCTTCCTACCGGGAGACAGCGGGGGCCGTGTATTGGGAGCTAGCGGACCTGTTGTTGCAGCAAGCCGACCGAACGACCGACGCCAAGCTCGCGCAGGAGATGCTGCGGCAGGCGAGCGAAACCATCGAGCAATTCAAGCAAGCCGAGATGCAGGATTTCCTCCGCGACGAATGCGCTCAACAGACCCGATTGCAAACCGCAGACGTGGATCGGGTGGCGAACGGCACGGCTGTGATCTATATCTTGCCGTTTGCAGACCGGTTGGAGTTGTTGCTGGGATTCACCGACGGTCTGGAGCGCGTGAAATCGCCGGTAGGGGGAAAACAAGTGGAGGAGACTGTGCAATTGTTCCGGCAAAATCTGGAGAAGCGCACGACCAACCAATACCTGAAACAGTCCCAGCAGCTTTATCAGTGGATAGTCGAGCCGATCAAAACACGGTTGGCAGACAGGAAAACAGACACGCTGTTGTTCGTGCCGGACGGCTACATGCGCACCATTCCGATGGGCGCATTGCATGACGGATCGCAGTTTCTGGTAGAACAATACGCCATCGCCGTGTCGCCGGGATTGACGCTGGTCGAAACGCGGCCACTGTCGCGCGAGGGAACCCGGATGTTGTCCGCCGGACTTTCCGTCAAGGTGGGAAATTACCCTTCCCTCCCGCATGTGAAAACGGAGCTTGGCGGTATCAAGACCGTCTGGGGAGGAGATCAACTGCTCGACAGTGATTTTGCGATTGAACAGCTTCGGAAACGTTTGACCGAAAATCAGTATCAGATGGTGCATATCGCCAGTCATGGAGAGTTTCGCGGGGATTTGGGCGAGAGTTTCATCATGACGCAAGACGGGAAGCTGACGTTCGACCAGTTGGAGGTGATGTTGCGGCCCGGTCAGTTCCGGGGACGTCCCTTGGAACTTCTGACGCTGAGCGCTTGCCAAACCGCTGCTGGTGACGACCGGGCGGCAATGGGTTTGGCGGGTGTCGCTATCAAGGCGGGAGCGCGCAGCACATTGGCGACGCTGTGGTTTGTGCATGACGCCTCCACGGCGGCGTTGATGAGCCAGTTCTACAAATGGCTGCGGGAGGATACTCGGATCAGCAAGGCCGGTGCCCTGCAGAAAGCACAGGTCCAACTGCTGCAGGATAGGAGGTATGAACACCCCGGCTACTGGGCTCCCTATTTGATCGTGGGAAATTGGCTCTGACGCCGAAGACTTCGCGACTTGCTTTCGCCGTGCAATTGTGGCTATATTCCCGCGTCACGGGTGAGTGCGACTGGAGGAAAACGTCATGAGAATATTCATCAGAGTTGCAGGTCTTGCGGCTTCCATTCTGGGTTTGGTGTCTCTCGTCCACGCCGAGATGGAAAAAGGACCAATCTATCGCCCGTCGGACCCCCACGCGCCCGTCGTGCGCGTGGACGGCCATGTCCGGGGAGAGGACGCCGCTGACTTGACCATTACCGTCCTGGCGCCCGAACACGTGGGTACCACGATCAAGGAGCAACCGTGTTTGTATTGGTATCAATCTAAGACTGCCCAGAACCGGTTCGAGTTGACCATCAGCCAGAGCAAGAAGGTGGATCCGATTATAGAAGTGGTTTTGGAGCCGATGAAGGAGGATGGGATTCGTCGTTTTTGTTTGGCTCAACACAAAGTCAAGCTGGAGCAAGATGTGGAATATCGGTGGTCCGTCGCCATGGTTTTGGACCCCACGAATCGCTCCAAAGACATAGTCGCCAGCGGCGTCATCAAACGCATCGCGCCGCCGGAGAATCTGCAGAAGCGACTGGCCGAAGTGGGCCGAGACAAAGAAGCGTTTGTCTATGCCGACGAAGGTCTCTGGTACGATTCGCTGCATGCCTTGTCCGAGCAAATCGAGCGCCGCCCGCAAGAGAAACGTTACCGGGAACAGCGAGCGGTGTTCTTCATGCAGGTCGGATTATCGGATGCCGCTCTCCATGAAATGCGAAAAGCCAGCGTGGGCGCTTCCGAGTTGTTGCCGGATCGTGTGAAATAGTTTGGCGTTCAGCGCGCGTGGATAGTCACGCGAAAGTGCAGCCCATCATCTTGCGCATCGTTACCGGACGTCTCGATGTCGCGAAACGCATATCCCCAGTAAAGCTGGCCTGATACCCATTTGCAGGGCGTCAGCAAGATGCCGATACCGGCGCTGGAAATGGTCTTGGGCGAAGGCGTGGAACCCGTGCTGTTCCAAGCGCCGCCAAAATCGAAGAACGGCGCAAGTTCCACGATGGACTTTCCGGATTTCCCAACCAACACCGGCAGCCGAAACTCAACCGATCCCAGCACGCCCGTGTCTCGCACCAACGTATTCTCACGATACCCGCGCACCGAGTGCGCCCCGCCCACACTGAACTGTTCCATCGAGAGCAACTCGTCATTTGTCCACAACCCGTCCACGCGAAGAATGATCTGACTGGAGCTTCCGAAAAGCCGATGCACATGTTGCGCCTGCCCCAACCACGAAAAGAACGTGGCGTCCCGAGCGGTGCCGTTGTCCGTCGCTTCAAACGCATCCAATCCGAAATTGAAAGTGGACCGCAGCGCCAGCACGTGGTTCATCCCGCGGTCCGTCCAATCCTGGGTGAACCGCAACACGGACGTGTCCAACTCACCGTTCACCGCCCCGGGCGAAACATTAAATGGCACCCCCAAGAGCGTGCTTTCGCTGTGAGCGCGTTCAAAAGTCAGGCCGACTGCAAACTCGCGGCGCGTGGTCCGAAACAGAGGCTGCCGGATGCCGACGCCCAAGGTGTAAAATTCGCTTTCGATTTCCAGCGCGTTGAACGGATCCTCGATGATGGCGTAATCCCGCTTCTGTCCGAACACCTTCAAGGTCGTGTCGAAGACCGTAACCGGAGCGGCGTAGCTGCCGGAAAAATTGTCGGCGCCGCTAAAGTCAAAATCATCCAGGGCACCCCTGGCAATGTCGTATGTGAACACGAGCGGATCGCTGTTCCCGGTCAGGTTGCGATCGGCAACCGTCAACGCCAGCTCATATGCGCCACTGCTGGGAGGACGATAGTTGTCAAATTGTAGTTCGGCTGAAAAAGGTTGTTGCTCGGAGACGGCCACCTGAAGAACTCCCTCGCCGGGCCGCAAACCGGGCTGCAGTTCCGCGTTGATCTGCTCGATGTTAGCATTCTGGCGCAACATCGCCAAACCTTCCCGGAGCTGAACGATGCTCAGCGGCTCGCCGGCTGCTGAGCGAATGCGCCCCGTGATGTAACCATCCCGCAGCCATTTGTTGCCGGTCAGTTTGATATCCGACAGCCGCCCCTCAATGATGCGGAACAAAACCGGTCCATCCGAGTCCGGTGATGAAACCATGATCGCACCGGAATTGATGTAGCCCTTCTCGACGTAGTGCATCGTCAGAACGCGGCGCGCCTCCTCCCGCTCGTCTGCGGTCAGCCTACGGCCTTTGAACGACTGAAGCACCTCGGCAAGCTGCCGGCTGGTGAATACCGTGTTTCCCTCAAACCGAAAATCATCATCCGCTTCCGCCCCAAGAGCGGTCAGTGTGCCAAGTGCCCCCCACAAAATAAGCCACGAGATGGCCTTCACGGCAGCGATATTGCGTCACCTTTCCGCAGCCTTCAAGAAATTCCTCACGGCACAGCCACTTCTCGAAACCGGCCGCGCACCTTACCGGCGAGCGTAAGGATCGGCGGCATCACGCAGACCGTCGCCAAGAAAATTAAAGCTCAACACGGTGAGGATGATCAGAAATGAAGGCAACATCAGCCACGGGTAGCTGGCCACGACTTGGATGTTCATACAATCCTGCAGCATCACACCCCAACTCACCACCGGCGGCCGCAGCCCCAGTCCGAGAAAACTCAGCGCCGTCTCGCCCAGAATCATGCCCGGAATCGCCAGCGTCAGGCTCACGATGATATGACTGCTAAACCCCGGCAACAGATGACGAACAATAATCCGCCCATGCGACGCCCCCAACAGCCGCGCCGCCACCGCATAGTCTTCCTCCCGCAACGCCAACAGCTTGCCCCGCACCACCCGCGCCAGACCGGTCCAAGTCAGCAGGCTCAACAGTATCGTGATTCCAAAATACATCCGCAACGGCGACCAGTCCTGCGGCAGCGCCGCCGCCAATCCCAGCCACAACGGCAAGTGCGGAAATGCGTTGATGATCTCGATGACCCGCTGAATGACCGTGTCCACCCAGCCACCCACGTAACCGGAAATGCCGCCGAGAATCACTCCCAGCAAGAACGTCGCCCCAATCGCCACCAGTCCCACGGACAAGGAAATCCGCGCCCCATAAATGGCCCGACTCAACAAATCATGCCCGACCCGGTCCGCTCCGAGCAAATAAAACGGCGGCACAACGCCACCGGCCTCCTTGCCGGCACGCACGCCCAAGAAATGGCGATCCCACGGAATCAATCCCCACAACCGGTATGGTTCCCCTCGCGTGAACAATCCAAGCCGCACCACCCTCTGACGGTCCTCGGTGTAGGTGCGGACCAACGGGATTCTCCTGCGCCACGAGCGCGTACGTGTGCAGCCCGTGTGAGAAACTCCACCGCAACGGTTGCGGCGGACAGAACGAATGATCCACGCTCCGCCAGCCGGCAGGATAGGGCGCGAAAAATTCGCCGAACACCGCCACCACATACAAGGCGCCCAACAGATATAGACCCACCAACGCCAGTTTGTGCCGCGCAAACTGCCGTCGCACCATCTGCCACTGCGACAGGTTCGGAATGGAACCGCTCGCCGCTGACGTGGCCGTGACCGTGATCATTTGCCCCCCGATTCATAGCGGATGCGCGGGTCAAGCCAGAGCAACAACAGGTCGCTCACCAACACCCCAAGCACACCAAGCAAGCTCAACACCAGCAACATCGAGCCGGCCAGATACATATCCTGCATCATCAGCGCCCGCAGCAGCAGCGGACCAACCGTCGGCAAACTCAGCACGATGTCCACCACCGCCGCACCCGACACCAGAAACGGAAACAACCCGCCGATACCGGACACGAACGGATTGATCGCCAACCGCACCGGGTACTTCAGGAGCAACCGCACCGGCCTCATGCCCTTGGCTCGCGCGGTGGTCACATACGGCTTGCGCAGCTCATCGAGCAAATTGGCGCGCATCACCCGAATCATCCCGGCCGTGCCGCCGATGCCCATCACCACCACCGGCACCCAGATGTGTTTCATCATGTCCCACACTTTGGCCGCGTCCCAAAACGGTTGCGCACCGTACCGGGTCGAGAACAGGCCGGACACGTCCGTGTCGAACCACACCCGCGCCGCGTACATCAGCAGCAACGCCAGCAGAAACGAC
The DNA here is from genome assembly GCA_964514435.1 of uncultured Verrucomicrobiota bacterium. Taxonomy (GTDB): domain Bacteria; phylum Verrucomicrobiota; class Verrucomicrobiia; order Palsa-1439; family Palsa-1439; genus CAZEQV01. The sequence goes on along the minus strand of CAZEQV010000049.1, from coordinate 6,919 downwards.
GGCACACACATCCCCACAAACCCCAGAAATGTCACCAGATAATCACCGGGGGAATACTGCCGCACCGCCGAGTAAATCCCGGCCGGCACCGCAATCGCCCACGTCATCAGCACGGTTCCCAGCGCAATCAAAAACGTCAGCACAATCCGGTCGCCCACGATTTGGTTGACCCACCGTCCGTCTTCCATGGAACGCCCCAAGTTCCCCTGCAACAATCCCCGGTCGCGGTTTTCCCATGTCACAAACCATTTCAAGCCCAGCCACTGCGCGTATCGAACCACGGCCGGTTTGTCCAAATGATACATCTGCCGCAGATTGTTGATCTCCGTCTCGCTCGCCGGATCGCCCTTGGCCTGCAGCTCCATGATCCGCGCCGTCAGAAAATCACCGGGCGGCAACTGGATCACCACAAATACCACCACCGAAATCACGCACAATGTCGGCGCCATGATCAACAGCCGCCGCGCAATGAACGGATGCCGGGCCACCGCCAGTCCCACGAAACCCAGCCCCACCGCCGCGATCAACCACCGCAACAACCTCGCGCCGCGTCCGCCGGGGGGACCGGCCGGGTTTCGGGCGCACCGCGCGTCTCTAGAATGTTTCGTTGGATCACGCTCCTGAGTCCGGCAATCTCCTGCGGTGATTGAAAGTAAAACGTCTCCAAGCCGGTGTTGCCGGGCGAAATAAAGTCCATCGTGAACACCGCCATGCGCGGCACATTGCGCAGCCCGTTTTTCACCACGACCACGCTCGGCGGCATGGTGCCGACGCTGACTGTCCAGACGTTGCTGGTCGCGATTTCCTGGATTTGATCGTACAGCTCCTTTTGCCGGGCGCGGTTGCCGGTGGCACGAACTTGCCGGTACAGTTCCATCGCTTGCCGAACTGACCGTCCCGGTTCGCTGGCGGGATCCGGCTCGATGCAGTTGGGCGGCAGCGGCCGACCGGCCAGCTCCCCGGCAAGTCCGCCCAGCAGCCACCAGTTGGCGTAGCCCAACGCCCAATTCGATTCGCGGGAGACAGGCACATGGGTGCGTGGTTCAATGCACGGCTCGTGTTCGTTGTCACCGGGGAAAATGCTCAACTCATGCCGCAGGGCTGCCTTCTCCGTGTAAAACAAGCTGTTCTCGATCATGCGCGGCACGACGCGCAATCCCACGCCCGCCCACTGTTCCTCCATGAATTGCGCCGTCGAGGCCGGCCTGTACCAACTGCAGAAGTTCAACATCAGCGTCAACCGCGTGCCATCGGCAAACCGCCGGTAGCCGTCCTCATCCCGCTTCGTCAGCCCTAACTCATCAAGAAGCTGGTTGGCCCGCTCCGGCGCGAACTCCGTGAAACTTCGATACAGCGGCGGATAGTAAAAGAACGAATCCGGCCCCGGCGCCACCTGAGCCGGCTCGATCATCCCGTTGTATTGCGCGCGGATGATCTCCCGCCGGTCCAGCGCCAGCGACAACGCTTGACGAAACCGGCGATCCTGCAGCAACCGCGCCTTCAACTCCGCTTCGCGCCGTCGCTCCCGATCGGCATAATCAGTTTTGAGGTTGAGATTGATGCTGACCGTGTCGTAGGCGCGATCCGCCCGGTACCAGTGATAGACTTCATAACCTCCTCGCTCGCGTCCGCCCATGATCAGGCTGTAGTCCTCGCCGCGAAACGATGATACCGAGAAAGTGAATTCGCCGCCGGCCACGCTGATGACAGCCACGTCCCGGCTGCGGTCCTCCAAATGACGGGCGTCAATGTACGGCAGTTGGTTGCCGGCCGTGTCCACCACCCAGTAATACGGATTGCGCACCAACAAAAACGGCGGATTCGGCGTGTATTGCCGGTAAATCCACGGCCAGAGACGGGGATGTTCCGTGTTGGACGGGTGCTTCAGTTGTCCCAAATACAGCGTCTTCGCGCTGTTGAGCCGCCGAGCGGCCAACGCTTGCTGAATCTTGGCCGGGTCGCCCACTCGCGGGTGATACGGTCGTAGATAATGGCGCGGGCTTCCGCAAATCTCCAACCCGCGCGCGCTGGCCGCCAAATCCAAAAACAACCCGTGCGGCTCCGGAAACGTGAATCGCACGCAGTCATCCGCCAGCTTCTCCACGCGACCGGGACGACCGTTGACCAGCATGAACGGCGGCGGCGCGCTGTTGATTTCAGGATCGTTCGCCTCGCACTCCCACCAATATAATATATCGTCCGCCGTAAACGGGGCGCCATCCGACCACCGCATCCCGCGCCGCAACCAAAACGTGAAACTCAAGTAATCCGGTTGCCCGTCCGGTCCCGTGGAGATTTCCCAACGTTTGGCGATGTGCGGCACGACCGGGTAACCTTGGGGCGACCACTTCACCAACGTGGCCGCCGAATACCTCGTGCTCGCCGACACCAACTCACCCTCGGCGGCAATCCACGTCCCTCCATACCGGCCGATTCCCTCGCAACCCTCCCACACCAACGGCTCCGGCCCCACACGCTCCGCCACAGGCGGCAACTTACCGGCGGACACCAATTCTGCCAGCAATGGCGACTCGCCCTTTGGATACCATGCCGCGTTCGTGCCGGCCGCGTAATCCACCTCCCGATACAACGTCGGCGGATTCGTCTTGTTCAAAGTCGTCTGACGCGACGCCATCACCGCCGCCACGGCGGACGGTTCCGGCATCGGCGTTGGCCGTGACAAGTCCGGACGCATCCACCAGGCAAATCCATTCACGAAAACCAACGATCCCACTCCACCCAACAACAGACGGAGACCCATCCGAGTTCCGGGGCGTCGAAGAAATCTCGCCAGCCAATCTCTCACGATGATCAATGTAACAACTCCGAAACTCTTTGTTCCAAGACCCGGCAACTATCCGTCAAACCGCCGGGACGGTTTCGTGTCATCCACAATCGCTTATGCTCGGACAGAATCGCGCGCATCGTATCGGCAGCGGCACGCCCCATTCCCCGATCGCAACCGAACTGCATCATCCGCGCCGTGTTGCGCAGTTCATCCTGAATCAACGACACATCCGGTCGGCTCATCTTCGCCTTCGTCAACGGGGTCATAATCGAGTCAATCATCTCGCGCGTGGCCGCCAAATCTTCCGGCTTCACGGACTGGAACACCTCGCCGGTCGTCGGCTGATAGACCAGTTGAAACAGCGATGTGCTGTTGCCGGGCAAGAACCCGGTGCGCTGATGCGCGTTGCCGAGGTCATACACCAGTCGCCCCATCACGCGCGATTCGTCACGGAACACATGAACATCCAGCGCGTCCACAAAATCACGATCCCGGTTGGCGGATTCGCACCACGAAAGCGCCGCGCCAGCGGCAAGGCCGAGATAGCTGACCGGCCAGTATTGCCAGTGACCGCAGTCACCCCAATCCGTATTGAGAAACCCAAATGCGCCGTGCTTCAAACCATTTGCGGCCGCGTTCCGCAGATTGCCGAGACAATTGTCGGTCCGGCCGGCCAGGCTCGTCCAACTCGACGTGCCCGGACACACATAAAACGGCACGCGCGCACCGGCAAACTTCGCGCATCGCCCGTCAAAGTCGTGCTGCGCCTCGTATCCCCATTCCAACGCGACCAGTTCGCGCGGCAATCGCGGCACCAGCTCCGGATGTTCCAGCACGATATCGCCCCAGAAATGCATCGTGTGCCCGCGCGCCATCACCAGCTTGTGAATCTGCAACAGGAACGCCAAATAATCGTCCGGCTCAATCCCCCATGTCTCATCACAGCCAACGTTGAACTTGCGGCTGCGAAAGTTCGGCAGCAGTTCATCGTACAACTCCGCCAACAACGCCAAGCTGGCCGGGTTCCTCGGATCGAGACAAGCCATGCGAGTCGTACCGGCAGAAAGATGCTTGTCCCGATCATGCTTCAGCCAACGTTCGAAATGGCCGAATGAGTTCTGGTTGGGAACCAGTTCGATGAACCGCTCCGCGCAATACTGGTCAAGTTGCCGGACCTCATCCGCCGTCAGCGGCGAAGCGTGCTCCCACACCTCCCGATGGTTCCGGTAGGCGAACGTGTGTTCCGTGTAGAGTTCGAGATGGTTGATCTTCCACGACGAAAGTTCCTCCACGATCATCCGCAGCGTTTCCATCGTGGGAACTTTGTCCCGTGAGACATCAAGCATCACGCCGCGCACCGGAAAGTCCGGCCAATCCTCGATCTCACAACAGGCAACCGGTTCACCCGTGTGCCGCACCAGTTGCCGCAACGTCTGCTGCGCGTAAAACGCACCGGCCGCGTCGGAAGCCTGCACGGTGATTCGATCCGGCGTGATGGAAAGCCGGTACCCTTGCGCCGGGATACCGGCCCGTATCTGTGTTCGCACCTCCGCCACCGGCGACGCGAACCCGCCGATCACTCGCACCGTGCGCGGCGCCGGCAACAGTGGGCCCAATTCCGCCACGATTTCTATTTCTCCATCCGCAACCAGCGGCCGCTGTAGCCCTCTAGCTTGACCGGCGCACCCGGTTTGAGTTTCTCGCCGGTCACGGCGTCGGTGATCCGCCGGTACTTGAGTGTGCCGGTGTGGAGTTTCACCGACTTGGCCGCGTCGTCGTTGATCAAAAAGTAATGGTCGGCTTGAGGCGACGGCAACCGGTAGACCAGCGCGCCCCGGCAGGAATACGGCGAACGCAATTTTCCGAGTGTGTGTTTGACGAGGAACTCCTCGATTTCGGCGCGACCGGGCTTGTGGCAGTTCCAGGACGCTTGATAGGCGATGGTGACGGCCGAACCCTTTCCGCATTGATTCTCGGTCACGGCGGGCCGTCCGTTGTGTTTGAACCTGGCCACGACGCGCGCGGTGGTGGGCGTGAGCGCGCAGGTGAACCCTTCGCCCAGTTTCAGTCCGTCCACTTCGTATTCGATGTTCAGCGGATTGGAGTAACTGAACTCATCGAGCGAGCACCCGAAGATTTGCTCGAACACGGTGCGTTTGTCGGTGCGAAAGATGCGGCTGTATTCGTCGTAGTACGCGCCCGGCATGTCAAGCACGACGCGTCCGCCTTCTCGGACGTATTCCCACAGGATTTGCTGGATGTCGGAGGAAATGCTCAAGCTGGCCGGCATATAGATGATGGGATACCGGGCCGCCAGACCCGCACGGAGGTTGCGGGCGGTGACGTATTCCCACGGCACGTTGGCGTTGATGAGCGCGCGGGAGGCGCCGATGCGGGCGCGCACCGGCACAGTCTTGTAGTAGTCTCGTCCTTGGACGCTCATGGCGGCCCACGTCGCTTCGTTGTCCCAATCCACGAAAATGCCGACGAGCGGTTCTTTGTGGGCGTCCCACAACTCGCGCCGGTACCGTCGCGCCGCCTGCCCGATCTGGCCGACGCGGATGGTGCGGGCGTTGGGCTGGAGATTGCGATCCACCAACGCGTACTCGCCGCCTTCCCAGCCGGCCGTGCGATAGTTCCACGCCCAAAGCCCGAACCCTTTGAATCCGGCCGCCAGATAACTGAGCATCAACTGCGTCATCACACCGGCGTCCACGGTGAAACCGGGCTGTTTGTCTTGCGCTTCCTTCACGAACGGCGATTTGCCGCCGCTGAAATACTGGGGCCCGCCGGTGCTCTCCCACGTCGCGCTCCAGATGCCCTTGGCCCAGTCGTGCGCGATCTGCGCCTGCATATACGCGGGACGCGCCACTTCAAAATCCACTTCCTCGAAATGCCACGCCAGATGAATGGACGGATAAAACGATCCTCCCTCGGCCATCTCCTCGGCAATCCCTTCCATGTCGGTGCCGCGCGAGGCAAACGGCAGGAACAATCCCATCTCGCCGCCCGCCCGGATCGGTTCGTGCGGATCCACCTTCTTCTGCAACTCGACCTTGGCGCGGACGAAATGCTTGATGAACATCTCGGCACGGAAATGCAGCGCGTCGGTGATGTGCCGGTACTCTTTGGTGCGATAGCCGCGCAGCCACGCTTTCTCCACATCTTTCCACGTCCGCCACTGGCCATGTTCGGCGATGCCCACGTGATTGTAGTTCCATGCCTCCTTCAATTTCCCGATGGAACCGTACCGGGATTTCAGCCAGCGGATAAAATCCGGCACCAGCACCGGCGCGATCTCGTGACCTTTCACGTCGCCCACGACACTCGGCACCCAATCCTTGCTCCTCTTGGCTTTGTCATCGAGGCCGGTGGCGATGTGCACCGCCTTGAGTTTGCGGCCGATCCGCTTGCGAATGAGACCGTGCTGGTAGGCGATCATCTTGGGATGTTCGAGCGCTCTCTCCACCGGCATCGTCGCCGGCAACCCGAGCTTCTTCAGCAATTTGGGCGTGATGTCCTCGTACCCGCCCTCATCGTACCAGAACGGCACAATCCCTTCGTCGAGCGCGAGGTGAAGCGTCCGTTCCACCGGCCACTCCGGCGTGGACATCGTTTGCTTCAAGCAGGTGAACCCCAACTTCTTCATCAACCGGAAATGATGACGGGCATCATCTTCGGTCATGCCCGGCCACGGAAGAAAAACCGAGCCGACCGGCATCGGGGCAATTTTGCGCAGTTTGCGCTGCATCGCCGTTTCATGAAGTGAATCGTACAATTTGTTCAGAAAAGGATCGTTGGAATTTTGCATGACGCAGAGTGTAAGAATCCGGCTACCTCCAACGCAACAGCAAAGCCCCATGGATCGAATCTTACGGGCGTACGGCTACCTTTGAAAGGGGACTAGTGGCTGAACTTCCGATTCCGCTTTTCCTGGTGGCGCATGCGTCGCGGCTTGCGCAGCGACAGGCTCCTCCTTCACGCTCTCTTCTCGTGAGTCTTTTCGCACAGATGCGTGCATCCACACGATTCCCCCTCTTTCCCAAGCTGTTTGGGAACGCGCTTGCTGGCGAAATTCGGTTTCGCAGCGTCTTTTCCCATCCGCTATGCCAGCATGTCACGGGCTTGCAG
>CAZEQV010000048.1:0-15441 GCA_964514435.1 uncultured Verrucomicrobiota bacterium | reverse complement strand
AGTTCGACACTGGAGGCGATTTTGGCGCAGCGGCTCGTGCGCACCATTTGCAAGAAGTGTCGACAGGCTTACGAGCCAACCGATGCCGTTTTGAGTGAGCTGTCATTGACGCGCGAAGATATTCAAGGGCGCCCGTTTTATTATGGAAAGGGGTGTTCCGAATGCAACGAGACCGGATACAAAGGGCGAACCGGCATCTATGAATTGTTGATCGTGAGTGATCCCATCCGGGAGTTGATCAATATGCGCGCGCCATCCGGTGTCATCGGCGCGCGCGCAATGGAACTGGGATTGCGAACCTTGCGTCAGGATGGAATCCGGAATATCCTCGATGGTGTTACGACGGTAGAAGAAGTGCTCAAATACACGTAAAATCGGGTGAAAGGAACTCAGCTATGCCACGTTTTCAATACGTTGCCCTCGATGCCAAAGGCAAGGAAGTCAGCGGCTCCATTGAGTCGGACAGCACTACGTCGGCGCTCACCCGCATCAAGGAGATGGGGTATTTCCCCACCAATGTGAAGGAAGCGAGCGGAGCCGATGTGGGCAGGCCTGTGCGCGGCACGGCACCCGCTGCTTCCGGTGCCAAACCAGCCGCCAAAAAGAGCTTGGGGCAGATAGAAATTAAACTTTTCACGGGCAGCACGATCAAGCCCAAGATGTTGACGTCGTTTACGCGGCAACTGGCAACGCTCATTGATGCCGGTTTGCCACTGTTGCGGGGACTGGACGTGCTGCGAAAAGGCGAGAAGAATCCGGTGCTCAAGCGCACGTTGACATCGCTCGCCGAGTCGGTGGAGGGTGGCAGCACGTTTAGCGAAGCGCTCAGTCAGCATCCAAAGATATTTTCCCGTCTTTATGTCAACATGGTTCGCGCCGGTGAGGCAGGCGGCGCGATGGACGTGACTTTGAGCCGGCTGGCTGATTTTCAGGAGAAAGCGCAGAAGATCAAGAACAAGGTATTGGCGGCCATGGTCTATCCGTCGGTGGTCATCTGCGTTGCCATTGGCATCTTGGCGTTCCTCATGGTCTTCATCGTGCCGAAGTTTCAGGAAATCTTTCGTGATTTGCTGGAGGGAAAGGAACTCCCCGCGCTCACCCAGTTTGTGTTGGGAGTCAGCAATCTTGTTAAAAACAACTTCCTGATCGTCCTGGCTGTGGTTGCGGTCATTGTGATCACTTTGAAGGCGATGGCCAAGACGCAGAAAGGCAAGTATATACTCGACCTGATCAAGCTGCGATCACCGGTTTTTGGATCCCTGATTCGCAAGGTCAGCATTGCGCGGTTTACGCGCACGTTGGGCACTTTGATTGCCAGTGGCGTGCCGATTTTGCAGGCGTTGAACATCGTCCGTGAGACAGCCGGCAACGAAGTGGTCGCCAAGGCTGTCGGGCAGGTTCACGATGCCGTAAAGGAGGGCGAGAAGATTGTTCAGCCCATGGAGGCATCCGGTATCTTTCCGGCCATGGTGGTCAGCATGGTGGATGTCGGTGAAGAAACCGGTGCCTTGCCGGATATGTTGATGAAGATTGCGGATGTTTACGATGACGAAGTGGACAATGCGGTGTCCGCCATGACGTCATTGCTGGAACCGATCATGATCGTTGTGCTCGCCTTGATCGTGGGTACAATTGTCATTGCGCTGTTTCTACCGCTCATCTCGATCATCGGGTCGTTCGGTTCCTGAGAGAGCCCGGCACGCTACAAGAACATGTCTGGCGGAGAACTGCATAATGCCTCGAACTCGGCGGTCAGCGATTTGAAGCCAAGTTGCCGGCAGATGGTGGCTGCTTTCGGATAGTCGGGCTGGCTTGTTCGCAGCGTTTGCCACGTGAAAGGCAGTGGCAGGTCCGCCTTCAGGCGAATGAGTGTGCGGTTCCGCAAAGCCAGGTTGGCGTTGGCTGTCAATGATTCTCGAAGTTTGGGTTTGCTGATTTTATCAAGACGCGCCAAGATTCCCTCCAGACTCCCGTTCTCGCGTAATAGCTGAGCGGCTGTCTTCTCTCCCACACCCGGCACACCCGGGATGTTGTCCACTGAATCACCGATCAGACTGAGGTAGTCCACAAACTGGTCGGGGTTGATTCCAAATCTCTCCACAACCTTGCTGGAGACCCAAACCGTATCGCCCTTGGTATCCGCTCGAAGGAGGGAAATGTTCTCTGAAACCAGTTGGGCGAAATCCTTGTCTGAGCTAGCGATGAGCACCTGCGCGTTGTCTGCGGCCGCTTTGACAGAAAGGGTGGCGATGATGTCATCGGCTTCTTGGCCTTCCGATTCAAGAATGGGGGCCCGCAGGGCTGTGAGCATCTCACGAATGACAGGCAATTGCGAAGCGAGTTCCGGTGGGGTGGGGGGGCGCTGTGCCTTGTAAGTGGGTTGAATGGTCAATCGTGCTTCGGGGGCTCCCAAGTCAAACACAACGCCCAAATGCGTTGGGGCGTGATCACGAGTCATTTTGAGCAGCATCTTGGTGAAGCCGAATATGGCATTCACCGGTTGTCCATCAGGGGCATTGAGTTTGCGGATTGCGAAGAAGGCCCGGTAGATTTGAGAGTAGGCGTCTATCAACAGGAGTTTCTCTGACATGGTTTGGCACGCTAGCCGGTAAGCACAAAAAAAACAACCCCGACTCCGAGGAGCTGGGGTTGTCGTTGAGTCAACTCAATCTTCTTACAGCGACAAGTTCTCGCGATGGATTGGATTGCCCGCGGGGTCGATCAAACGAGCCGTCACGAAAATCAGCAGATTGCGTTTGGATCGCGTGGTGGACTTGCTGCGGAACAAGCGGCCTACGATCGGGATATCACCGAGGAAAGGCACCTTGTCATCTATCTTGGAGATGTCCTCCTTGATTAGTCCGCCTAGCACAACCGTTTGACCGTCCCAAATCATGATACTTGTGGTAAGAGTTCGTGTCGAAAACAGCGGCTGCTTAATATCGTTTTGCGTGGTGACAATGTTGTCGCCGGTACCGACCGAGATGGGGCCACCATAGTTAATGAACCCCAAGAACTCCGACACCTCAGGGATCAGGGTCAGATTGATGGTGTAGCCATCTGGACCCACTTGTGGGGTGACATTCAGCAGCACACCGATTTCACGAGTCTTGAACCCGCCGGGGATTGATGGAGTTGTAGCCACAGAGCCGCCGCCGTTATCGCCACCGCCGGCCGCGACGACTTGGGGAGCTTGAAACTCGGTGGGATAGATGAACTCCGTAACGATTTTGATCTGAGCTTGGGCGCCGCTGATAGTGGTAATCTTGGGTGCGGAAAGCAGGTCGGTTGATCCCTTTTGGGACAAGGCGGTGATAACCACGGCGAATTGGGGATTTGTAAGGACGCCTCGGAATGTGGCAAGCTGACCGGGCGCGAGCGCACCACCGGTAGCAGCACCAAGGAGCGCGTTCACGGCACTGGACTGAATAATGCCGGAATCACGCAGTCCCGTTGTGATTTCATCGTAATTGCTTTCGGAGGGACCACTGCCGGGAGGGAATGCCTGACTGGGACTTCCGCCTTCAACGTCGTACTTGCCGTGGCTATATTGGCCTACGAACCACTTAAAGCCAAGTTCTTCCAAGTCGGCTTGACCGATATCAACGAACTTGGATTCGATCTCAACCTGGAATGGCACGATATTAAGGTCAGCAAGAATCTTTTCAAAGGTTTCGAGATTCTCAGCCGTGTTGTGGATGATGATCTTGCTTGTGCGTGGGTTGTAGGTGAGGGTGGCACCTGCCGGAAACTTTACTCCAGACTCCTCGAAGTACGTCTTAACCTGAGTGGGCACGGATGTTAATGTGGCACCCGAACCAATGCCGCGGTCTGTGCCAATGCCGGCCGGCCCGCCTGATTCGCCGGGCTGGGCTAGTACCGTCTCAATTGCGCCGGGATTAACGGGATAGGAACGTGTAATCATGTCGCCCGTGGGAGCATCAATCGGCAAAATAAGCACGGCGTTGGAGTCAATCCTGTACTTGAGGTTGACCAAAGAAGTAACGTACTTGAGTGCTTCAACAAGAGGAATGTCACGCAGTGACACAGTAACGCGTTTGCCATCTGCTGCGCCTGACGGAAGGGGCATGGGAGGCAGACCTTCGCCTCCCGGTACTGGTGCAGGAGCAGGTGCTGCGCCGCCTGTGGAATCCAGCACGCCCTGTCCCAAGACGATGTTAACGCCTTTTCCTTCGGGATCAAGCTTGCGACTTTCATCGCTGAGGAAGGTCACGACATCGGTGATGGCAGCCTCTCGGAAATTAATTTCAGGAATCTTGATCGTATTAAGCTTTTCTTGAATGCGAGCGATCTCGGATGGCACGGCTGTAATGCTGCCTTGACCGGTCACGGCAGCCGGCAGTTTTACGTCGCGGCTGACTGGTTGCACCCACGCTTGCTGTACTTCCCACAGTGCTTTGGTTCGGGTTTGGTCCGTCGCGGTCTTGGCTATGCCCAAGCGGCGGCGGTTCAGTTCACCCAATAGAATATGGGCATCTTCGTTGTAGTTATCAATCAGCAGAACTTGTTGAAAGCGGGCTTCAGCGGCATCGAATTGCCCTGAGTTCAGCAAAATCTTCCCTTCGCGGAATAACTTCTTGATTTGCTCCTTCTTGGCATTGAATTCAGGCGTGTTGTCGAGGGCAGGCTCTGTAATCTCAGGGTTGGCCGCAACTCGTTCTGCCCTTTCCTTGGCTTGAATTTCAGACTGGCGAATTTTGACGATTAGATTTTCTGCCGAACGGTTCTTGGGATCATACTCAAGCGCCTTGACTGCCAGTTCTCTCGCCTTGGCTGAGTTCCCACTACGATACGCGGCATCCGCAACACGGTAGTAGCATTCCGTCAATGCCTGTGCGCCGCGATTGTAGTCGAGTTCAGTAGCACGAGCCCGGGGCAGGATGCGAAGTCCCTCGGCGAGCGGTTCAATGGCTTGCTCATGCTGGCCGTCGTAGTAAAGTTTAAGACCCTTGTCTATGAGCTGCCGTGCCAGAAGCTGGGCTTCTTGGCGGCGAACAGTTTCTTCCCGAGCCGCTTGATCGGCTTCAGCTTTGGTCGGTGCAGCATCCTGAGCGATAATCAGTGAACTGGTTCCAATCGCGATAAGGCAGGCGGTGATCAACAGATTTCTAGTAGTCATTGTCCTCTCCATTTCATCCATTGCGCGGTGCGGCAGATGTCCCCCAACATTTGGTTCGATTTGATCCCTTGCTTTCAGGTACACAACTCACTGCCCCATGGTCACTAAGGGCCGGACGGAGTCAACGGTATGCGTTCCTCGGCCTGATCCTTGGACTTCAGGTCAACGATTATCATTTGCTGTAAAGTGATGTCAACGACTTTGTAGGTTGCGCCGTCGCACTCAATTGTCTCTCCCTTGCGAACTTGCTTCCTTGCGGCACCATCTTTCTCGCAACTCCAATAACCGATGATCTCACCTGGTTGGTCGGCTGGCTTTCGCAGGGCGAGGACAATTGGCTCAACGCCTGGCTTGGCCAAGGTGATTTGGGACGTGTCAACGTTATTGGTGCGATCGATATCGGGGCGATAGACTTGTTCAACTTGACGGTCAAACTTTACCAATTGCCACCCCGTATTCTCGTAGCGGTTGGAGATGTAGTCTCCAACTTGGGGCACGATGAAGGAATAGCGGCGGTTGCGAATGTTAATTTGGAAATTGTAGCCTTCACCGGAGTAATCCATGAACATCAATGGAAAGAGGGGGCGGTAGTTGCCCACATACTTCGGCTTTTGTCGTTGATAGGGCACATCCCCCACGACTGTGATGAAACTGGGTGCGTCTGTTGGCGGGAATAACGCAACCTGTCCGGTCCATTGATCTGGTTTGTGCAGACTTTGCAGGGCGGTTTGATAGGGGGCAAGATTGATGGGTTTGACTGGGGATCCCTTGAGTGCTCCCGAACCGGCACTGGTGTTGATGCGCTCCCGCAATTGATCCACTTGGAGCGACAAGTAAACGGCCGATGCGATCAAGGCGACGAGTGCTATGCCGAGCAGGATTTTCTCAAAATGCCGTTTCAACAAGTCCATGTTAGTTCAAGGTGTTCGCACAGCGGTTGTAGTTGCTTTCGGGCTGGCACTTGGGAACTCAATCAGATCAAATCGGATGGTGGATACGAGCCGGTTTCTCCGTTTTTTCTCTTTCTCCTCTTTCACTTCTTCTTCGAACCCGCCCGTTGCCAATTCGCGCTTGATAATTTCCTTCCTTCCCCCTTCCGCTTCCACGATTTCCAATTGGATGTGAACATGGCGAATGGCAAAGAACCAATCCGATGTCGCCAGCTTGTTCAAGAAAGCTTGAATGGATTCAGCCGTGCCGGAGATTTGAACTTCAAAGGGCAGGGACTGATAGAGCGATCCTTCTTCAACACTCACCGAAGCATCCAACGCATCGGGGTCGCCGATAGTCTCTGCGGGTGCCCGGCGGATGGCTCGAATCTCCTCCACCTTGCATTCCGACATGAGAAGAGTCAATTTTTCAACCACTTTGAGTTGCTTGCCCAGCAGGTTTAATATTCTCCGTTTTTCCTTTTCGTCACGCACACTGTCGGCCGGCATTCGCCCCGTGTAACCAGAAAAGCCGAATGCAAACCCCTGGGGCACGTTATTGCTGGCCATCAAGCAGGCAGTTCTCAACTTGGTGATGGTTTCCGCAAGCAGTTGTTGGAACTCCACTGGTCGAGCCAAATAAGGAACCTCGATGGAAGAATTGCCCACGGCTTGCTTCAGCGTGCCATATTGCGCCACAAGCTGAGAGTGGTCGCGCTTGAGAATGCCCAGGTTTTCAACGGATGGGAAGATCTCTTTCCGCCGGAGCGCATCCAGCGCCTGTTTTTTCTGTTGCAGATCCTCTTCGATCTGTCGACCCTTGTCGGCTGACTGCAGTTGAAACCAAATGGTCACCCCCATGCCGGCCAAAAACACAATACCGGCCAGTGTCAGCATCAGATGTTGGCGAATCCATTTCATGGGGTTGATTTCAAAAAGGCAACGGGTTCTTTAATTTGACGTGAATGACAAATGTGAATTCCGGTTCCCTTGACATGGGGTTGGGTGGGACGACAATTTCCACACCGTTGGGATCCAACAGTGGGGATTCTCGCAAGTTCTTGGCAAAACGATCCACATGATCCAAGTCTTGACGGGGGTTGTCGAATGAATGAACGCCGGCGCCCCGGATCTCCAATGCTTGAAATGTCTTGGGCTTGGATTCTCCCGACTCCGAAACAGGTGGCGGTTCTTCCATGCTGGAGCGAACCCGTCCGCCCCGACCTGTGGAGACCGGTGTGGTGGTGGGCTGGTTTGCATCTTCGCCTATCGGGGCGATGCCGGTGACCCACATATCCGGCACGATTCTGCCATTCAAGTCATTCAGCAACGACACCCAGATGGTTCGGGTTCCAATGACGCTCACAATTTGATCTGCCTTGCTCTTGACCTCGTTCAACTGTGATTGCTCGCGTTGGATGTCGCGGTGATACCGTTCCAAGTTCTCAACTTGGTCGCTCACGGTCTTCAAATCGCGTTCGTTCAGCTTGATGGTCTGCTTGGTATAGATCAGGAAACACAGTGGCACCAACATCAAACAAGCCGCCGCCCCAATGAAATAGGGCTGCTTCGATTCCATTTGCTTCCGTGACCGCAGCGACTTCGGGAGCAGATTCACCTCGATCGGACAGCCAGATATCTGCCGCAAGCCAAGCCCAACAACCTCGCCCATGAAATGCGCACATTTGCTCAGTTCTTCGCGTGAAACATGGTCGGCTACCGCGACATTGCGGAACGGATTGAAAAACTCAATGGGCACTTGGAGCTTCTCCTCAAAGAACCGGTTCATATACGGAAGCACCGAGGCTCCACCCGAGAGCAAGACTCGTTTCGGCGCCCGTCCGCCCTGCTGATTCTTGTAGAAATTGATCGAACGTGCCACTTCCGCGTGCAGCCGTGTCATCACGTGGCGGGCCACTTTGCTGATTCGCGCCGCCACTTCATCCGGTGGCTCTTCATAGGCGCCGCCCAACGCCACAAACCCTTTCGATTTCTTCATCTGCTCCGCGTTGGCAAACGGCACGTTGAATTCGGTGGCGATGCTCTGCGTGATGGCGTTGCCGGCGATGGGGATTGACCGTGTGAAGATTCGGCCTTCGTCAAGGAACAGCAGGTTGGTCGTTCTCGCCCCAATATCCAGCAGCACCGTGCAGCCGTCCAATTCGCCGTAGTTGTAACGCACGGCATTGTACAGCGCCATGGGAGCCGCATCTACCATTTCCGTGTTCAAGCCGGCATCTTCAATGGCCGAGTTCAATTCCTCGACCAAATCGCTCTTGATCGCCAGCAGCACCACTTCCAGCTCCCCTTGCGGAGTCGCACCGAGCAACTGATAATCCCACACCACTTCCTCAATGGGGAAGGGCACGTTCTGCTGTGCCTCGTATTGGATGATCTGCGCCACCTTGGACTCTTCCACGGGCGGTAACTTCACGAATCGCGTGAACACCGCCTGGCCGGAAATGCTGAACACCACTCGGCGGGCCTTGATCTTCTGCTCCGCAATCATGTTGCGGATTGTGGACACGATCAACGGCGTGCGGTTCTCTTCATGCTCCGGATCAATCCCCAAATCGGCATGATTGAAGTTGATCAGTCGCAACCCGTGTCCTTTGGTGACTTGGAACTCACCTACCTTGACGGTGGAGGCGCCGATGTCCAACCCGATGATTCGATCCGTTCCCAGCATCTAATTCAGTTTCCCAGTTAACAAGTTCTCAGGGCATTTTCGCCGCTTCATATTTCTCGTGCGCGACACTTGCCCAAGGTGAGTAGTGGGGAGGAAGCAGTTGCCCAGTCGTCGGTGTGTACTGCTCCCACCAACGCTGATTGGTAGCTGGGTCGCTATTCTGATCAATGAGCCGGCTCTGATGGAATAACTGAACGGCAACCGCCTCCACGTTGCCCTTGCCATATCGCTCGACCGTATTGGGATGAGCAAACATCGCCGATGCGTGGCGTGTTCCCTTCTCCACATTGACATGTGTAATCTCTCCCACGAGCAACTTGGCATCGCGGCCCTTTCCAACCAACACAAAATACTTCATCAAAACGTCATCCGCCCACTCCGGCGTGCTGTCAAACTCCACTTCAATCCGCAGCCACTTCTTGTTGGCTGCCGACGCCGGTATCGCCGTGCCGGTGGCCAACGCCCGCACATCCTGAGCCACAACCAACTGCTTGCGGATGCTGCGAATCTTGAAATCTCCCGGCCCCGTTGGGCGATCCTGTGCCATTGCCGGCACGCCGATGATCAACAAGATCACTGCTATCCAAATCGTCTTGGTTATGGCATTAGCATTCATGACCTTGCCTCCTTCGACTGTTACCTGCAGTTAGCGTGATTCGTTCCATCCGTGCGGCGCGCAGCAATGTAGTCAACGAGTCCACCAAGGGTCAACAGGAAAAACCTCAATCCGCGATTCTCGCGGCATATTGCCTGCTTGATACCATCTCCAAATGCGCCCGTACCAAACCGGACATTCTCACACCTGGAACACGCCACTGCTGATCCTGGCTCTGTTTGTATCCATTTGCCTTGTTCAACAATTTCCCAATCACCGTTCCGACCGCTCATCCGTCAACAGGGATATCGCACCTGCCATCACTGAGGCCGGTGACGTGACACCGCCCGTTCCAACCGCCAACCCCTCGCCGACGCCCTCACCGTCGCACGAAATCATCCGCCAGAAACTCCACGACCAGCTTCTGGCCTGCCGGCCCACGCACCGGCTTTCCTTCCGTAACGGTCAAATCATGGAAGGCCGCATCATCTCCGAAACAGATTCGCACATCCGATTCCGCGAATACCACGGGTACTCTGGCGCCGTCACCGCCACGTACAAACGCTCCCACATTCAGCGCGTCGAAATCCTGCCTGCATCCCTGCCAGAAATATCCCAACGTGACGTCGAGTTGGCCGGCCGGCTTCCTGGCTTTCACTACACCCGAATCACCCCGTACTCGTTCTTCACGGACGAACCGTACGGCCACATCGAAAAAATCCTCCACATCGTCACCGGCCTCCATGACCAGTTTCACCAACACTTCGCTCCCATCCTGCAAAGTCCTGCCGGTGATCCCAACATCCAGGTCATCTTCTTCGGTTCCGAACGCGAATATCGCCGCTATGCCGACAAACAAGCTCCGCAGTTCCGCGACAGCGCCGGCTTTTTTTCCGCTGCCGACCAACGCCTCGTCATCCTCAACCAACTCGGCGCAGAGCGCTATCTGGCCTACAACCGCCTCCTCGACCGCCACCGTTCTGAAATCACTTCACCTGACCATTCCGACGATGACCGCCGGCTTCAAGCAGCCCGGCAACTGACCGCGCTTCGCGCCACCGCCGTCGCGCAAGCCAAGTCCGACACCGAACGTCTCATCCGACACGAAGCCGCGCATCAACTTTTCGATTATTACCGGGTGCATTCACCGCTGGCGACAGAACCCACATGGCTCACCGAGGGGCTGGCTCAATACTGCGAAACCGACCCCATCGGCCACAACCATCCCGGCTTGGTCGCGTTTCTCGCTGCCGCTCGCCAGTCCGGTGCGCTCATCTCCCTTTCCGAACTTCTCACACACCGCGACGAAGCCGGCTTCTTTGCCTATGACACCGAGCAGTCGCAGGTCGCGTACGCTCAGAGCTGGGCTTTGGTGCAAATGCTGATGACCGAAAAGTACCAGCCCAGATTCTTCGATTACATCCGCCGTTCCCACGATTCGCTCCTGCCGGTCAGTCTGCTCGATGTCCTCGACACCGATCTTGCCGGGCTTGAAATGGAATGGTCCATCCACTTGCGCCGCTACTGATCACGAGGACGCAAGCCCCAACCGCGCGAACTGCTCGCGCGGCGCATCGCACTCTCTCATCAGCCGAATGAGGTGGTTCGTCATTCGCTCTTCGATGCCGGCTTCCTGGACAGGACGTTGTTGTTGGGGGTCCACGTTCAAATCGAACAACAACGTTCCGAAGTCAGCCGCCGACTGCAATTGATTGACCGGCACCTGCAGCACCCGGCAGCCTTTTGTGAAACTCAACGGCCCGACCAACCGGGCGTCGCGGAGTTTCGGCAAATCATGGCGGAACCGCGACGGCATCAGCGTGTGCATCGGCACCGTCGTTCTTGCGTCCACAGGTGCGCGCATATACACGTAACGGCCATCTGTCACGTTGACGTGTCCGCCGAAGATGCCGAACAGCCCAGCTTCCCTTACCGGCTCGTCGTGCGCGATCGCGTCGCGCAAGGGTTTCCCCAACATCTCCGGCGCGGCCGGCAAGCCGAAGAACTCCAAGATCGTCGGCGCGAGGTCGTATGTCTGCACCAGGCTCTGGCGACGCTGCCCGGCCGCCTGCGGACAGCGCGGATCCCAGACGAAGAATGGGATGTGTGCCAGTTCCTCGTACCACGGCTGCCAGTTCTTGGCCCAGCAACCGTGCTCGCCCAGCATGAATCCATGGTCGGTATTCACGATCAACATCGTGTCCTTCCACAGGTCGTGTTCGTCCATCAAATCCAGCACATCGCCCAAGTACGCGTCGCACATCGAGAGCAACGCCGCGTATTGATACCGGGCGTGTTCGACCAACTTGGCGTCCTCGGTCCCTGCCACAGCGCGGTAGCCCGGCCAGTCGAACAACGGACCGTCATACGGGCGCGGGTACAAATCCCGGTAACGTTTCGGCACCTGCCACGGTTCGTGCGGATCAAAACATTCCAGTTGCAGGAACCATTTGTCGTCCGCGTGATTGCGGCGGATGAACTCCAGCCCCGTTTCGACGGTTCGGCACAACGTGCTGTTCCGTTCGGGCGTCAGATGAGGGCGGTTGATCCAATCTTGATCACGGCCTTTGCCATTGACGTTGACCGGCGCCTTCGGGCGCCGCACTTGTCCCATCCACGGATCACCTTCCTGTCCGCGGATGAACTCCCACGAACTGTACTTCGTGTGATAGCACAACGACGTATCTTCCCAGTAATGGTAATGGTCCGTGACCAGATGCGAATAGATGCCATTCTTCTTCAACATCTCCGGCATCGAATCGTCAAACGGCTCCAGCGGCCCCCAGTTTCGGTGCAAAAACTCCGGCCGCCCCGTGTGAATCTCCCGCCGCGCCGGCATGCACGGCACGGAGCAAATATAAGCCCGATCAAACGTCGCGGTTCGCTTCGCCAGACGTTGAAAATTGGGCGCGTGCACCCAGTCGCACCCGTACGGCGGCAACAGGTGCCGGTTCAACGAATCAAACATCAGCATGATCGCTTTCATGCTGACTTCCTCAATCCTCCAGGTTCAACCACCGCAGTTCTTCGGGCGACAACTCCACATCCAATCCCGGCAATGATGTGGTCAATTCATGCAACGTGCGCGGTCCGATCAGCGGGAACGTCGGGACCGGCTGGCACAGCACGTAGGCCAGCGCGATGTTGATTGGCAACACTCCCCGGCGCTTCGCCATCTCCAAGACCCGGTCGCGTCGCTGGAAGTTGTCGTCACTGTACCAGCATCGCACCAGTTCCTTGTCGTCGAGTTTGTGCTTGCCGGCCCGCTCGGTGAAAAAACCGCGCGCTTGACTCGACCACGGCATCAACGGCAATTGTGTGTTCGTCAACCAGTCCCGCGATTCGGCGTCTGACGCCGCTATGCAGCCGCTCCAGACCGGCGACACCATTCGCGCCAGACTGAAATTGTTGCTGATGGCGCTGAACCCTTGCAGACCCTTTGCCTTGGCGTAGGCGTTGGCCTCCTCGACCCGCTTGATCGACCAATTCGAACCGCCAAAGACCTTCATCCGGCCAGCGCGAACGTGTTCGTTGAGTACATCAATGAACTCGCCTACTGGCACATCGAGGTTGTCGCGGTGCATCATGTAGATGTCCGCGTAATCGGTCTGCAAACGCTGCAAGCTTTGCAGAAACTGCTCCGTCAAGTCCGACGGCGTGCAATACGGCGTATGCGCGCCCTTGTCGAGTATGATGACTTCCTTGCGAATCTTGCGGTTGGCAACCCATTGCCCCAAGACCTTCTCGCAAGCCCCGCCGCCATACACCCATGCCGTGTCGAAACAGTTTCCGCCGCGCTCAAAGAAATCGTCGAACTGGACCGACGCATGAGTGATGGCCTTCTGATTGTCCACGCCCATCACCAGACGCGACACCGGTTTGTCCAAACCCGGTATCCGGCCATACTTCATATTGTGCTTCTTGCGGATTGCCAGCGGCCGGCGGGTGACCGTGTACGTGTAGTTCGCCGGCTTTTCCGACTCATACACCAGCCCAATGGACTCGCGCCAGGCATCGAGTGTGCGCATATTGCCCAGAGAATCCTCCCAACTCATCGCCGGTGCCGGTGCCTCCATCGTGCCGGCCAAGATCGCGTTGCCGACCACATCCGCCTCGATGGCGAACGATGTCACGGCGCTGGGAAGCAAAATCTCCTGCGGTTCCTTCTCATCCTTTTTCTGCACGATAATCTTGCCGGTGTCGCCTGCTTGCCGGCTGGCGCACCACGGATTCGGCACTGTGATTCGGCCTTCGCTGCCGAAGATGCGCAAGACATTCTCCTGATTGACCGCCACGCTGGTGGACACCTGCGCTACGATCTCACCGGGAAACTTCAACACCGCCGCTGCCCATTCATCCACGCCGGTCTCGCCGAGATGACCAACGCCCTTGACCTCGATCGGATCCGCGAACCGTTTCCCCGCAGCCACGCCGGCCACCAGCCGCGCCATCGAAGCCGTGTAGCAGCCCACATCCAAGATTCCGCCGCCGCCGAGCGCGTTATTGAACAACCGGCTGTTCGGATTGAACCCGGCGTAAAATCCGAACGACACTTGCACCACCCGCACCTGCCCAATCGCACCGACTTGCAACAGTTCCACGAGCTTGGCTGTCTGCGGATGGCAGCGATACATGAACGCTTCCATGAAAAACACGCGATGTTCCCGGCAGGCTTCGATGATCGCCATGGTCTCCGCGTGATTCAACGCCACCGGCTTCTCGCAAAGGATGTGCTTGCCGGCTTCCGCTGCCTTGACCGCCCATTCCGCGTGCAACGGATGCGGCGTCGAGATGTACACCGCCTGCACGTCCTCGTCGGACAGCAACGCCTCATAGCTGGCGTGACAATGCGTGATGCCGAACTGTTTCCCAAAATCGTCGGCGGTGGCTTGTGACCGGCTGCCCACCGCCACGAGCCGGCCGGTTTGAGAGTGCTGTAAACCGGTTGCGAACGTCTTGGCAATCGCCCCGGTGCCGATAATTCCCCAAGAGATGTTCTGATTCATGGGGCGTTGTCCTACGGGCGAACGCCAAGGGACACAAGACAAATTCGAGCCGCTTCAGGGGCGATGCCTCGCCCGTGCTCGTCCGGCCATGAGCAACATTGCCCTGCCAAGATCAATTGGGCGCGGAAGTCAAAGACAACTTTGTCAGCTCGCGAATCAACTGTTCGCCTTCTCCGGGTCTGCGTCCGAACGCCACAGCGGCATCCACCTCATATTGGCCCTGTTTGAACGCACCGGCATCGGGCCAATAACCCGTCCAGCCATTCGTGTTCGTCGCCACAAACAATGGGCCGCCCACCATCTCCCTCAACTGCCGCGACAACGACGCAAACAACTCCACCGGTGCGGCGACGATTCTCGCGTCGCCGAGAAGCCACACCGCCACGTCGAGCTGCGTCTTGCCGATGCGCAATGTTTTGGCGCGAATTTCCAATGACGGCTCGCTCGATCCGCCACCGGCTCGCGCCAGCAACTCCACAAAACCGGCCGCCGCCCGCGCCACCGGCTCGATGTTGACGGGCGACTCCTGCGTGGCGATCCACGGATGCACTTCGCCGCAGGCACCGAGAAAAAACAGACTGTGCGTTTCCGGCATGGTCTCATCCACCAGCCGGCAGGCCCGGCCCGGCCAGTCCGCGCTCACTACCCGGCTCGTTTTGCCCAACACCACCGGGTGCGCCCCGATGCTGAACAGGACATACCGGCGCGCTCCATCGGTTTGCTCGAACACGATCACCGTGCCAGTCGGATCGGGCGAGGGCAGGGGACGAACTTCCGGGAACTCCTGCGGATTCCAACAAAGCTTCACCGTCTTGCCATCCGGCACCCTGCGGTTGTATCCGATGCCGATGGGAGCTTCGTGGACGCGCAAGCGCACCGGGTACATCAAGCCGGCGGCGCGCGCCGCGGCGCCCTCAGCCGCCGCCGTCAACAATCGCCGGTAAGCCCGGTCCTTGGTGGGTGGAAACGGTCCAGAATGTGTGTGTGTACAGCCGATCAACACGCGGTCCGGTGACGTGCCGAGTTTCTTCGCTGCCGATCGTCGAAGTTGACGGGCGAGGGGAACAGTGAGGATGCAATGG
>CAZEQV010000047.1:0-15501 GCA_964514435.1 uncultured Verrucomicrobiota bacterium | reverse complement strand
TGCGGGCTTCCCAAACTCTCATAACAGGTGGCTCAACTTTTGGGGAGCACCTCAGTCAGCCGTTTCCCCTTTTCGAGTGCCGTCAGACAATTCGTCAGCAAATCTTGCACATCGAACGGCCAGAGCGTTGGCGGGACAAACATCCACTCGTACAATGACTGGACCGGTTGCGTGCTCTCCTTCGCGAGCAAGTGATAACGACGAAGCGCATCCTCCGCCCAATCGGCACGGTGAAACGCGCGGGACTGCAGCCGCTTCAGATCTCGTGTGAACGAGGTCATTGGTGTCGTGTTTACCAGCCTGCAACGCAACCAGCAAGCGCCTTGGTCGTTGGAAACATAGATCGCCACAGCCCGGCCGCCAATTATCGGGGAAATCGGATTTGACACGTTTGGAGGGGGTGGTTAGGGTCGCGTCACGTTTCGAGTGGAAACACGCGAAATGCGCCCCGTTTGCGGCACATAATACGAAGGAGAATTGTTTGAAATGATCGTTACAACCGGAGAGCTGTTCAAGATTGCCTATGGCCGGTATGCCATTGGCGCTTACAACATCAACAACGCGGAGCAGGCGATGGGCTTGTTCCGGGGATGCATCCAGTCAAAGGCGCCGTTCATCATCCAAATTTCCAAAGGCGCGCGCAAATACACCGATAAACGGATGCTCGAAGCTATCATTCGCGCGGCGGCCGAAATCTTCCCAGAAGCCATATTTGCCGTGCATCTCGATCACGGCGACGAGGAAACCTGCTACGACTGCATCAAGTCGGGGTTCTTCAGTTCGGTGATGATTGATGCGTCGCACGAGCCGTACGACCAGAACGTGGCCATCACCAAGCGCGTGGTGGACGCGGCGCACGCCAAAGGGATTTCCGTCGAGGCCGAACTCGGGATGTTGGGTGGCGTCGAAGAGGATATCAAAGTCGAGGAGGGCAACGCCTGTCTGACAGACCCCGATCAGGCAATGGACTTCGTGAAAAAGACCGGCTGTGATTCTCTCGCCTGTGCCATCGGGACGTCGCATGGGGCGTTCAAGTTCAAGGGGCGTCAATCGCTGCATTTCGATGTGCTCGACAAGATTCAGGCGCGGTTGCCGGGATTCCCGCTGGTGATGCACGGCAGTTCCAGTGTTCCCAAGGAGGAAGTGGACCGCATCAACAAGGCCGGTGGCCAGATCAAAGATTCGATGGGCGTTGACCCGAACGAATACTTGCCGGCCGCCAAGCGCGGTGTCACGAAGATCAACATTGACACCGATGGACGGCTGGTCTGGACGCGCGTTCATCGTGAGTTCTTCCGCGACAAGCCGGCTGAGTTTGATTTCCGTCCGCCCGGCAAGGTATTCATGGAAGAATACGCCAAGTTCATCGCCAGCCGCAATCAGTTGCTAGGCAGCGCCGGTCAGCTTGACGACGTGCGCGCCAAGGTTGGCAAGAAATAGCCTGTGATTATTCAAGAGACTGCCGGATCGTGAAAGCGGTCCGGCAGTTTTATTTTTCTTTGGAAGCAGGGATGATGGTGATCGAGCCTTGAGGCTTGAGCGGAGGCAAAGGCGGCACCAACGAGGGCGAGGCAATCAGCGGGTCGGCAGGACGCTCGCCCACGGTGAGTGTAATCTGTTGCTCCTCGCCCCCGCGCAGAACCGTGAAATCCACTTTATCACCCGCGCGATGATAGAACATCGTATTGAGGACATCAGCCAAGCCGGTCACTTTGTTGGTCGCAATCCGCACCAGAATATCATTGTCCCGGAAACCGGCGGTGGCAGCGGGTGTGTTGGAATAGACCTGTTCGACAAAGACGTGGGTGAGCGACGTGTCGCCTTCCGGCGTGGCGGCTCGTTTCTCTTTCACGCTGAGGCCAACCCAATTATGCCGGGACTCGCCGCTCTTGATGATGTCTTCCCAAACGCGCCGCGCTGCGGTGATGGGCAGCGCATAGCATTGATCGTCGCCATGGGCGGCCACCGCCATGCCGACCAACTCGCCGCGTACGTTGAACAGCGGTCCGCCACCCTGACCGGGACGAAGCCGGCAACCTGCTCGAATGTGACTGGTGGCAAAGACACGGCGACCGCATGTGATATCCATGCCGGTAATGAATCCAACGGAAGGCGCGCTGGGCATATCGAATGGGAACCCGATGGCGATGACCATCGAGCCGACACGGAGTTCGTCGGGGTTGCCAATGGGGAGCGCGGGGGTCTTGCCGTCGGCGCCCTTGAGCTTGCCGGGGTCCACTTCCAGGACGGCGATGTTCGTCAGAAGATCTCGTCCGCGCAACGAGGCTGGCACGTTCTCCCCGTTCCAGACGATGAAGAACCGGTCGGAATCCGCCACGACGCTGGCCGATGTCAGGAGGCCGCCTTTGTCGTTGATGAAGAATCCGGTGCCGATCCGTTCCGGCGGGCGAAGCCGCAGTTCGCCAAACGTGCCAGTGCGTTGGGCATGAATCTTGACGATGGATCGCTGTGATTTTTCGTAGATGGCGGCGACTTCGGAATCGAGCGTGGCCAGCGTGTCGCCAGCGCGGCAAACCGGCAGGCTCACGCCGACGCCTCCGGCCAGCAGAAGCAAAGAGGCGATGGCAAGTTGGCAATTAGAAACGAATGTTGTCCGCAACTTCATAGCTTGCCGGCATGACAGAGATTCGGTCGAGAATGTAGCGGGGAGAATCACCGTGGTGACGCATGGCAGCCGGTACGCTCATCAGGGCAGCGGGAAGCATGGGCGGAGTCGCTGCGGCGCGGGCAGGCGCCGGCAAGGTGCCCGCGATCTTGCGGGGAGTGGATGCCGGCATGGTGTCGTCCATGTCGCTGGGAAGCGCGGGCGAAACGACCGAGGCGATGAAGCTGTCAGCATTCTCGCTTTGGCTGGCGGTTTGGAAGATGCCGAACCAAGCCACCGTCAACAAGGCCATTGCGCCGACAGCGCTGGCCAATGTGTACCGGCAAGTCGGACACGGCTCCAATCCCAGGCGCTGCGCAAAGGCATCCAACGCACGTTGCCACCCAGGAAGGCTCGGGGCGGATTCTTCGGCGAGACGTTGATGAAATTCGTCGAGGAATCCCTCGAAATATGCGGCAGGAGGCTGTTCGTAGCGTTTGATGGTCAAGAGCTGTTGTAGTCTGACCGCCCGCTGCTGTTGGACCCGGCAGTCCGTGCAATCCGCCAGATGCTGACGCACGGCGGAGGCGACCGGCGGTGAGAGCCTGTCGTCGGCGAGTTCGGTGAGGAGTCGTTGTGCTTTCTTGCAGTTCATGGCGCGATCAAAAATTGAGTCCTGTTCAGATATACTTGGCGAGCAATTCCTGAAGGTGCTGGCGCGCGTAGAACAATCGGGAGCGCACCGTTCCCTCGGAGCAGCGCATCACGCGGGCGATGTCGGCGTGGGTCATGCCTTGGACGTCGTGCATGATGACGACTGCCCTATGCGATTCAGACAATTTTTGGATGGCTGCGTTCAACGTATTCTGAAGTTCATTGAGGCCAGCTTCCGTGCGTGGCGTGGTGTGCGACATCAATTCCACGAAATCAGGATCCGACTCGATGGAAGTGTCAACGTCATTGAGGCTAAAATGGTTTTTGTCCTTGCGCCGTTTGATGAAGTTGAGGGTGCGATTGACCGCGATGCGATACAGCCAGGTGTAGAAACTCGATTGTCCCTTGAACTGTCCGAGGCTGCGGTACGCTTTCACGAAAATGTTTTGCAGAAGATCATTGGCGTCTTCGTGGTTGCTGGTCATCTGATACACGGTTGAATACAGGCGCTCCTGATAGCGACGCACCAAAACATCGAATGCGGCTGGCTCACTGCGCTGGGCGCGTTTCACGAGCGCTTCGTCATCGAGCAGATTCAGGTCAACGCCCGCTTCTGATTCGGGCACGACGGTGGGTTTTGTCTTGCGTGCCGGCTCGGCGCTGGTGCGATTGAGCAATCGTTCCATTAGTTTCACAGCCATATTGACCTCATGCCGCAGCGCCGTTGAGCAGGCGCCGACTTTGTTCACTCAAGAAATCCAGCAACCCCGCCAACGTGCGGCGGTGGCCGTTGTCCGGTATCATTTCCAGATTCACGGTGGCGCGGCGGATGTAATCCTGGATGGCAGCGAACGATTCCCCGACCACGCCATTGGCCATGATCTCGGCATGCAAGGCGCGACGTTGCGTTTCGTTGCCGTGGAAAATGTGCGCGCCAATCTGCTGCCGGCGGTCCGCTTGCGCGTGCTCCAGCAACAACAGAAATGGCAGCGTCAGTTTTCCTTTCTTCATATCCGTGCCCAATGACTTGCCGGCTTTGCGTTCTTGACCAAATATATCCACACAGTCATCGTAAATCTGATAGGCGATGCCAAGGTTCGCCCCAAAATCTTTCAGTGCTTCGACACGTTCGATGGAGGCACCGTTCAAATAAGCTCCCAGCTCACAACTCACTGCGAACAGCGCACCGGTCTTCATGGACAAGATGGTCGTGTATTCCTCGCGAGTCAGATCCAGATCAAACCGGCGGCGATTCTGCAAAATCTCACCGGAGCAGACGGTATTGGTCGCTTCGCTGATCCTGCGGCAGATTTCTGGGGTGGGGTAGCTGGCCGCCAATTTCAGCGAGTGAGCGAACAAACAATCTCCCAACAGGACGCTGATGTCGTTGCCCCAACGTGAGTTGGATGTTTCCAAACCATGCCGCAAGTCAGCCTCATCCAAAACGTCATCATGCACCAAAGTAGCCACATGGATCAGTTCCACGATGACGCCCAAGGTAATATGACCGGCCGATATGGCACCCGTTGCGCCACCAGCCAACAGCGCCAAACTGGGACGCAACCGTTTGCCGGTGCCTCCCAGCACATAATCCACATACGCCTGCACCCCTTCATGAAACTCAGAGGTCTGTTGGCCCAACGCCGCTTCGACCCGCGCCAATTCCGGCGCGATCGGACTCAACAGCGCCAGCAATCCATTGGAGTTGGATGCAGCACGAGTGGATTCCGCGGTGGCCATTGTGCCCGACATAGCGCGGTAACTCTACGGGTGCTGAAAAACACTGTCAACCCCGTAGCCCCATCGAGGAACAGCCTTCGATCCATCGTGTGGCTTGTCCCTGCTGGTCAAATGCCATTGCGTTTTGACTCTTCCTTGTTTATCTACAGCCACTAGAAACCGCTTCTGTTTGCAGAAGCATTGGCCAAACCTTGAATCATCCACACAGGTCACTACCGCCATGGTCAGAGTCCGCTTCGCACCCAGTCCCACCGGCTTCCTTCACATTGGCAGCGTCCGCACCGCCTTGTTCAACTGGCTCTACGCCCGGCATACCGGCGGCGTCTTCGTCCTTCGCGTCGAAGACACCGACACCGCCCGCAACACCGAACAATCGCTGCGCACCATTCTTGATGGCTTGAAATGGCTCGGGCTCGATTGGGACGAAGGCCCCTACTTCCAATCGCAACGCGCGGACCTCTACCGGCAACGTGTCCGCCAACTACTCGATTCCGGTCACGCTTACGAACGCGACGGGGCCATCCGTTTCAAAATGACTCGTGACCCCGTCACCATACCGGACATCATCGTGGGCGACGTTGTCCGTGAACTGGCCGACCGCGAGCAAACGGACCCCGATTTCGTCATCGTCCGCAGCGACGGCAATCCCGTGTTTCACTTCGTCAACGTGGTGGATGATCTTGAAATGAAGATCACCCACGTCATCCGCGGCGAAGATCATCTTTCCAACACCGCCAAGCACATCGCCCTGTTTCGGGCATTTGGCGCGGAGCCGCCCCGGTACGCTCACATCCCCATGATCCTCAATCTCGATGGATCGAAGATGAGCAAACGCGATCCCGACCCGGCCAAGGCGCGGCTGGCTTCGCTCGATTCGTATATTGAAGACGGATACTTGCCGGAAGCCGTGCGCAATTATCTCTGCCTGCTCGGATGGTCGCCCAAGGATGACCGCCAGATTTTACCCATCGAGGAAGTCATCGCCAGATTCGACCTGCCGCAGATCCTCCGCCACAACGCCAAGTTCGACATCGCCAAACTCGAATGGATGAACGGCCAATACATCAACGCGCTCTCGCCAGAAGAACTTGACCGGCGTGCCACGCCGTTTGGCATCCCTTGCGAGGACACAGATTACCGGCGGGCGGTGCTCAATCTGTTGAAGGAGAAAGTCACACTTCTCAAACAGTTTCCCGAACGCACCGGCTACTTCTTCACCGAGGATTTTCCAATGGACCCCGCCGCCGTGGCCAAATCCTGCAGCGATCCGTCCACCTCGGCCCGACTCATGGCATTGGCTGACCGGTTTGCGACCTTGCCGGCCTGGGAAGCCGGCGGGCTGGAAACAAGTTTGAAAGCACTGGCGGCGGAACTCGCATTGAAAGCCGGTCAGTTGATCCATCCTTGCCGGGTGGCCGCTTCCGGCATGTCTGTCGGTCCCTCGCTCTATCACATGCTGGAAGTGCTGGGACAAGAGCGGGTGCTTGAGCGTTTACGAAAAGCGGCGATTAAGTTTCAGAAATGACGACCGCGAACAAAATCACCATTTTCCGGATTCTGCTGATACCGGTCTTCATCTGGTTGACGCTGGACTACATCCGCGGCCACCAGCGCGGCGACGCGCGCGAATGGGAACGGGTGTTGGCCTGTGCGATCTTCGTCATGGCTTCGGTGTCGGATGCCGTGGACGGCTACATTGCGCGGCGCTACAAACAGAAAACCGTCTTGGGCTCGTTTCTTGATCCCCTTGCTGACAAAGCGTTGCTGGTCTCGGCATTGCTGTTGCTGAGCGTGCGATTCAAGGAAGGCTCCCCCTTCGTGCAACTGCCGCTGTGGTTCCCCATCCTCGTCGTCAGCCGCGACATCATCCTGCTGAGCGGCACCGTGCTCATTCACATGCTGTCCGGCAAGGCCAAGTCCGAGCCGCGCATCGTGGGCAAATGCGCCACATTTTTTCAGATGCTCACCATTGGCTGGGTGCTGTTTCAGATTACGCAACCAAGTTACGAGTGGCCCCTGTACGCAGCCGGACTGTTCACATTGATTTCCGGCGTCTGGTACATTGTTGACGGCGTCAAACAACTCAGCATCCACGAACAGAAGAAGTAGAACGCCGGCTGTTTCAGCGCGCGGGCGGTTGTTCGATGGCGGCCGGTTGCGTTTGGATGGCGCGCAGACGGGCGAGGTCGAACTTGGGTTGCCGGTCGAAGGTCAGCACGCCGTTCTTCTCCTGAAACACATCGGTCAGCTGCGTGTAGCAGTAGCCAAAGATGGCCGGGTTGGCCAGCAACGCCCCGCACAAGCCGGCAAAACGTTGCACCACTTCCTCGGCAGACTTCGGCCGGTCGCCATAGCCCCAGCCCTGCTTCAAGTCCTTGCCGTCGGTCATCGCGGCCGCATCCCACCACGTGCCGCCAAACTCGCTGACGAAGAACGGTCGCCCGGCAATTTGCGGCAGCACCGGCGGGTTGGCCCACCATTCGCGGAGTTGATCGGTCGTGCCCAGTCGGGCGTAATTGTCGGCGAACTTGACCGGGTCCTGATCGTAGTCGTGATTGTCGAGCACGTCGGATTCGGGAACGAAATGGTAGCCGCCGGAAATGTCAATGACCGGCCGCGTGGGGTCCACGGCCTTCGTGATCGCAAACAGCGCCCGTTGCAGGCTGACGCGGCGCTCGGTGTCGGGATTGGTGAATCGGAATTGTTCGTTGAGCGGGCACCAGCCGATGATGCAGGGGTGCGAGAGATCGCGCTGCAACTCCTCGGCCCAGCCGACCGTGACATCCTCCAACCGGACCGCGCCTTCGATGCCCCAGTCGCCGTACTCGCCCCAAACAAGATAACCGAGCCGGTCGGCGTGATGGAGGAATCGTTCCTCGAACACTTTTTGGTGGAGCCGCGCACCGTTGAAGCCGGCGGCCATGCTCAATTCAATGTCCTTGACCAAGGCCGCGTCGCTCGGCGCGGTCAGGATGCCGTCGGGGTAATAGCCTTGATCGAGCGCCAGCCGTTGAAACACCGGCTGGCCGTTGAGCAGGACGCGCCGGCCGTCGAGTTGAATCGAACGCAGCCCGGCATAGCTGGTAACGGCGTCCATTACCGCACCGGTCTCGCTGATCAATTCCAGTTGCACACCGTACAGAAACGGGTCGGCGGGCGACCACAACCGCGCCTGGCCCGCGGGGATGGGCAGATCCAGCATCGGCGCGAGATCGCGCACGGGGGCTTCCGCCACGGCCAGTTCCTTACCGGTCGCGCGTAACGTCGCGCGTACCCGCCAGCCGGTCACGCGCGGGCGCGGCAAGCCAAGATCGAGCGGTAGGGTGATGCGGAATAATTGACGCGCCACATCGGGCACTAGACGCGGCCGGGCCAACGCGACCGGTGCCACCGGTTCCATCCAGACCGTCTGCCAGATGCCGGTTGTGCGGGTGTATTTGCAGCCATGGTTGGCGTAGGCAAACGCTTGTTTGCCACACGCTTTCGGCTCGCGATGGTTGTCGCGGGCACGCACCACAATAGTCACTGACCGGCCGCCCACATCTCCCATGTCCACCTGGAACGGTGTCCAACCGCCTCGATGATGCGCGACGCGCTGGCCGTCCACCCAGACGGTGGCTTCATAGTCCACGGCCTGGAAATGCAGCAGCACGCGCCGGCCGCGCCAGGCAGCCGGCACGGCCACGGTGCGGCGATACCAGACGGCGTTCAGGAAATCGGTATTGCCGATGCCGGATAGCGTTGACTCCGGGCAGAACGGGACGCGGATCGTGCCGGTCAGATCGTGTTGCACGAGGCCGCGCTCTTCGCCACTGTCGCCGGCATCAATCTCGAATTGCCATTGGCCATTTAGGTTCAGCCAGTCCGGCCGCGTGAATTGTGGTCGGGGATATTCGGGGCGGGGGAGTGTCGAGTTCATAATTGTGGTGGCGCAAGAATACTTGGGGGCAATTCGTTTGTCAGTTGTTTGATTGACGGCAAGGCGATTATTGGTCACGGAATCAGCGATTGACGCGCGCATCAGGAGGCGCGCTGGCGGGGGTTATCCATTCTTTCGTGCCGATGGACCAGAGATAACCGTGGGTGCGGAAGAAGAGCCGGTTGCCTTGGAACATCGGCGAACTGTTGGACTTGTCGGCGGCGCGAAAGCTCCATTCCAGGAAATAGTCTTCATCTTTCTCATATCGGTCATCGGCGAACGCGTGTTCCACCCGATGCGTCTTGCCGTCGAGCGTTGTCACGGTAGCGTACATCGGGGTTTTGTTGCCCGTGCGCTTGTTGGCACTGCCGCCGGCGATGCCGATGATCACGTTGCCGCCGAGGGCCGGACTGATGTTGCTGCTGGCGCCTTTCTCCAGCGTTCCGGCTTGACCGGTTTTCACATCCACAAAGTTGCCGGCATATGTGCGATAGACTTTGCCTTGATATAACAGGGCCGTGGTGTTGCCGCCCCATTCCTTGCCTTCCTGCCGCCAGAGTTCCTCGATGACGACTTCGTCTTGGCTCTTGGCCATCACCCGATGCGCGTAGATGCCGCGCGTGCCGCTGTCCGGTGCGCTTTGTCGGATGATGATGTCGCCGTCAATCAACATCGTGCTGCCTTCGTAACCGGCCAGACCGGGAAGCTCGCCGATCTTTTTGCCATCGCTGACGCGGTAGAAACCTGCGCCCGTGGCGCAGACGACCGGCAACGGTTGGCCGCCGGCTTTCAGTTGCATCACCATTTGTGAACCGACTTTGCTGTGATAGCCGGCGAGGTTCTTGTTCTTCTCCGTCACCCACAATCGTTTGCCGGTGCCCTTGTCGTAGCCGCGCATGTAACCGGCCATCGTGACGATCAACACATCGCCGCACAACTGCGGCGAACTGGCGTATTGACATTGCAGCGCGTCGGGGCGTTTGCCGTCC
The DNA here is from genome assembly GCA_964514435.1 of uncultured Verrucomicrobiota bacterium. Lineage (GTDB taxonomy): Bacteria > Verrucomicrobiota > Verrucomicrobiia > Palsa-1439 > Palsa-1439 > CAZEQV01. The sequence goes on along the minus strand of CAZEQV010000047.1, from coordinate 5,594 downwards.
ACCCGATCCAGAATCATCCAGACGAGTTTGCCCTGGAGGTCAAAACAGGCGATTTGATCGTTGCTGCCGATGGCATAGACGTGTTGGCCGTCGCTGACCGGCGTGGCGAAGGTGCCAGTCATGAGCGCATCCCACGCGTGCAGGTAGAAGAACCCGAACCGTTGCTGGTCCTGACGCAACCGGACGCGTATGGGGTGATTCTTGTCCTTGCCGCCCAAGACATAGTAGTTCGCTTGGCCGGTCGCGTTCTTGCCGAACAGATACTCCTCAGCGGCTTTGTCCGCTCTGGCGAGCAACTCGGCGGAGCCGCGACGGTTCCGCCAGGCGACGTAGAGCTTGTTCATGTCCTCCCAGAACGCCACCGCTGCCGGGTAAGCTTTGTGGTCTTCAGGCGGCAGCAACGTGGAATGATCCATCGGTGTCTGCCAGAGAATGCGACCGTCTTTGGCGCTCAGACACACCATCGTGGCCGGATCGGCCAGCGCGAACACTTTGTCGCCCACGACGATTGGCTGCGAGAAACTTGGTCCCGGCATGGCGGTTTTCCATGCAACGTTTTCGCCGGTGACAGCGTTCCAAGTAGTCACGGGCGTTGCGCCCGGCCAAGCGCCGGTGCCATCGCCGCGCCAGCCTACCGGACTCGTCGCGGAGGGATAGAAGTCAGGATGTCCCAAGGGCAATTCAGATGCTGAAGCAGTAAGAGCCAGAGTGCCGGCCACTGCCAGTACGGAGAACAGTTGTGAAGTAGTCATATCAGAACTTTGAACACCGAATCAGCTTTACGGATTCAGATTGGCTTAGAGGTTTGATTCACAAAGAACGAGGCGGTAGGATGCCGCCGTGACTATACGAACGCGACTCAATTTGGCTTTTTCGGCCGGTGCCGTATTCCTTGTGGTCTGCGGCATCGCGGCCATGTTTCTCATCCAGCATCTCAACGACATTCTGGCGCAAAAAGACGCTGCGCTCCTGCAACTCGACGAAGTGGCGCACGCGATGGAAGCGCTCCACACCACGCCATCGGCAACCGTGCAGCATTTGGCGCGGTTTTCCGACCTTGAACGCGATGCCAAGACCGATGATCTGAAATCGCAGATTCGCGAGCTGGCCAACATGGTCAAATCGGGGAATGGTCATTCCCAAATTTTGCACGGTTTGGAGCTGGTCGCGTCCTTTTACCGGGACGATCTGCGGCAGGCTCAGGCGCAACTGCAGAAAGTTCACCGTCGCGCGGTCATCGCGGTTTGGATTGCTGTTGCTGACGGCGTGTTGCTCTTTGTGATCGTCATGTATCTGGTCCGGTACTGGCTGTTCAACCCGCTGCACCGCGTGATTTACGCTTGCTCTGCCATTGCGGACGGGAAAACGCCGCCGAAGATTGCAGTCCCCGGTGGGGGGGGCGAATTGGCGGTCGTGGCCGATGCCTTGGAGAAAGTGGCCGCGCAACAAGCCCGCATCCGCGAGGAGACCGGCAAGAACGAACGCCTCGTCGCCATAGGCGAAGCTTGTCATCATGTGGCGCACAGTCTGCGTGGGTTGATCCATTCCGTCCGCTCCATCGCCGAATACGAGCGACAAGCGCCTCACGCCAACGCCGATGCCACGGCGGCGTTCAATCACATCATCGCCACCACCGAGACAATGGATCGCTGGACCCGCGACCTGAACAGCGCCGTGAAACCTCTCGATCCGCGACCGGTCCGGCAATCCGTTGAGCCCGTTGTTCACCACGTTCTCAATCTATTTCAGCCGTCGCTTGCCGGTCGTCGTATCCAGATCGAGGTGACCCAATCGGAACAAGATCTTCCGCCGGTAAGGCTCGATGCCAGGCTGTTTGAACGGTCGTTGCTGGCCATCCTGTACAATGCGTTGGATGCGTCGGATGACACCGGCAGGATCCGCATTTACCTGGCACCCGAACCGGCCGGGCAGGTGCGGTTGACCGTGGAAGATTCCGGGGAAGGCATGGATGAGAAGACACTGCGACACGCTTTTGACGAGTTCTTCACCACCAAACCGGAAAGCTCCGGTCTTGGTCTGTATCTGGCCAAGCGAATCATAGAACGACACGAAGGCACCATCTCCATCGAAAGCCAGCCCGGCAAAGGCACGCGAGTGCACATCACCCTGCCGGCCGCGTCCGAGCAAGCCACCGGTCAATAGTCTGACCGGCGACGGCAAAATGGATGCCGCAACTTTGGCTCGTACAGATGGGGCCGCAGCCGATCAGGTGTTTGGCGAAGCTTGGGCCAGCTTCATGAACCGGTTGGCGATGGCCAGCGCGGGGTCGAGCGGGACTTCGGCGCGCTTGACGTTCTTCGGGATGCTGATCGTTGGCACGGCACGGAGTTTCTTGCCGGCAAACTGCGGCAACCACTTCGCCTCCGCGGCCAACATTGGCGCTCTGAAATAAAGCCGCACTTGCACGTCCAAGCTGCCAGCGAGCCATGGTCGCTCTCTGTCCAACGCTGGAAGCGACGGTTTACCGGCCCCGCCGGCCGCGCGTTTCGCCGTTGTGGAAATGCGTCCAAGACCACTTCAACCAGTTCCGCGCTGAGTACCCCGACCGGTACGGAGGCAAGTGCGGTCCGCTGCGGCCAGTGGTGGATGACGTTGTCCAGCGGTTCGTGCAATGCGGTGACCTGCACGAAGGCTTTGCCCGCGTCCGCTGTCCCGACTGCCGTTTGGAGTATCTCTTGGCCTTTAGTTGCAAGACCCGTGGGTTCTGCCCGAGTTGTCAGCAACGGCGCACCATCCAGACCGCCCAAGTACTCGTCGAGGACGTGTTCGCCGTCGTGCCGCACTGCCATTACGTGCTCAGCCTGCCGGTGGCTCTGCGCTTCTTCTTTCAACGCGACCGGTCACTGCTCAAAGATCTCTGCCGGCTGGCTAACGAGAGTCTCCGCGAATGGATGCAAACTTCCCTAAATGAAACCGATGGCGCACCGGGCGTCGTGCTCACCTTGCACACGTTCGGCGACTATCTCAATTTCCACCCCCACATTCACGCCATCGCCACCGACGGTCTGTTCGACCGGGCGGGCGCGTTCACTCCGCTGGCGGCAGCCCAACTGCGTGCCCTGCGCGACCTGTTTCGCGCCAAGGTGTTTCGGTTGCTGGTGCAGCGCAAGCTGCTCTCGCCGGCGTTGGTCCACAAGTTCATGCAGTGGAAGCATAGCGGGTTCAATCTCTTTCGCAGCGATCCCGTGAAGGGCACCCATCGCGCCGAACTCGAAAAGATGGCCCAGTACATCCTGCGTCATTCCTTCGCTGTCGAGAAGATGACTTATTTCCCCCAGACCGGCCGGGTCATCTACCAGTCCCGCCTGAACCCGAGCACCCGCCGCAACTTCGAAGTCTTCACCGCCACCGACTTCCTCGCCGCCATTACCCAGCACATCCCTGAAAAGGGCGCAGACGGTCAAATACTACGGTTACTACAGCAACAAAGCCCGCGGCCAACGCCGTCATTGCCATTCTGAGCGCAGCGAAGAATCTCTGTCCCGTCCGGCATCCGTTCAGCGCCGCCGGATCCCCACCCGCGCATGGCGCGAACTGATCAAGCGGGCGTGGGACGTTGATCCGCTCCTCTGTCCGAAGTGCGGCGGCCAGATGCGTCTGATCTCGCTGATCGAGGAGGACGAGATCATCGAGAAGATTCTCCGCCACCTCAAACTGTGGGAAGGCCCGGTCCGTTGCACGGATCGCGCTCCGCCGTTGCGGCTTGAATCCGAGTACACCCGGGAGCCGTTCTACGACGACCTGCCTTTCGGCCCCGACTCCGACGCCGAGTAAACACCGGCTCGATTGCCCGGGGAGGGCAGCGTTTTGTCTCGCGCGGGGCTTCGCTGACGTTTGGCTTGACTACAAAGCGGCCCGTGGCCACAATCCGCTCCTGAAAGGAAGGAAATGCCCACGGAGCAGAACAACTCAGGCCTGATGGACAGCGCCGATGACCGCTTGACGTTCAGAACCCCCCCTTAACCCCCCCCCTGCTGCCGCCCACTCTGGCCCCCTCCGCAAAAGCAATTTCCTATCAGTTTTATCAGTGAAACCCAACATTATCTTCATCCTCTCCGATGATATGGCGCAGGGCGATCTTGGTTGTTACGGACAGAAACTGATCAAGACGCCGAATCTCGACCGGATGGCCGCCGAGGGAACGCGCTACATGCAGGCGTATTGCGGCACGACGGTATGTGCGCCATCGCGCACTTCCTTGATGACCGGGCTGCACATGGGACACTCGCCGGTGCGCGCAAACCGTGAGATTCAGCCCGAAGGCCAGATGCCATTGCCGGCGCGGACAGTCACCGTTGCACAGATTCTCAAGACCGCCGGCTATGCGACGGCCTGCATGGGCAAGTGGGGGATGGGGATGTTCGACACCACCGGCAGCCCGCTGAAGAAAGGTTTTGATCATTTCTTCGGCTACAACTGCCAGCGTCATGCGCACAGCTATTTCCCGTCATATCTTTATGATGATGACAAACGAATCGAACTGGATGGCAAGACGTACGCACAGAACCTGATTGAGAACGACGTGTTGAGTTGGGTGCGTCAACAGAAGGATCATCCGTTCTTCCTCTTCTACGCGATCACGCTGCCGCATGGGAAGTATGAGATTGACGATCAGGGGATCTACAAGGATCAGCCGTGGTCTGAGCAGGAGAAGACGTACGCGGCGATGGTGACGCGACTGGATGCGGACGTGGGGCGGCTGCTTGACTTGTTAAAGGAATTGAAGATTGACGGCAAGACGCTGGTGATGTTTTCGGGCGACAACGGTTCCTCCTTCCCCCCCTCGTCGGTGCTTGGGAAGCGATTCGAGCAGGCGTCGTATGGCTTGCGTGGATTCAAGCGAGAACTCTATGAAGGCGGGTTGCGGCAGGGCGCGCTTGCCCGATGGCCGGGCGTGGTGCCGGCAGGGCGTGTCAGCGATGAGCCGTGGGCGTTTTGGGATTTTCTGCCAACCTGTGTCGAGCTTGCGGGCGCAAATGTGCCCGATGGTTTCAAGACGGATGGCTACTCGCTCGTGTCGTTCCTCAAGGGCGGGACGGCGCCCCAACGCGAGTATTTCTACTGGGAGCTACATGAAAGCGGCTCCATTCAGGCTATCCGGTTTGGCAATTGGAAAGCAGTGAAGAACGGTCCCTCATCGGCAGTCGAACTCTACGACCTCAGCAAAGACGCCGGTGAGACGGTTAATCTGGCTGCCGACAGACCGGAATTGGTTGCAAAGGCAGAATCGCTCATGAAACAGGCCCGGGTGGATGACCCGAACTGGCCCATGCAGGATCGAAAGGAACCGCAAAGGAAGAAATTGCAAGAATTGCCTGTCTTGAAAGTCCCATAAAGTCCAAGGAACGGAGGTTGTGAACATGAAGAAAGCGCTCATACTCGTTTTGCTGTTCGCGGGGTGGGCTCGGGGTTGCCTTGTCCGCTGATCAGCGCCCCAACGTCATCGTTAACCCCCCCCTGCTGCCGCCCACTCTGGCCCCCTCCGCAAAAGCAATTCTCCATCAGTCGGCTACGCCTTGGCCAGCTTCATGAACCGGTTGGCGATGGCCAGCGCGGGGTCGAGCGGGACTTCG